>PXAU01000193.1 GCA_003567075.1 Trueperaceae bacterium | reverse complement strand
TAGCTCAGTTGGTAGAGCATACGACTGAAAATCGTAGTGTCGGCAGTTCGATTCTGCCCCTGGCCACCACACCGCACGCGAGGCGCTCCGTGCGCCTCGCACCGTGCTTCGGCGGGCCAATGTAGCTCAGCGGTAGAGCAGCCGATTCGTAATCGGCAGGTCGTCAGTTCGAATCTGACCATTGGCTCCAGAACGACAGCCTTCGGGCTGGCGACGATCGGCGCGCGGACCGGATAGGTCCGCGCGCCGCATCCGTCGTCAGCCCATGGGCGTCAGCGCCGGGAAGCTGGCCTGTTCGTGACCGCGGATCATCACCACCGGCACGTGCACCATGCGCAGCACGCGTTCGGCGACCGAGCCCATGATGGCGCGGCTGAGGCCGCTGCGGCCGTGCGTGGCCATCACCACGGTGTCGAAGTCGTCCTCCTCGACCAGGTCGGCGATCTCTTGGGCGGGATCGCCGAAGCGGATCACCAACCGGACCGCGAAGCCCGCGTCGGCGAGGGCGCGCACGTCGTCGTCGAGGGCTTCGATGAGCTGGGCCTTGGTCGACTCCCACACCTGGGTGGCGTAGATGGGGTGGTCGGGCATCTCGGGGTCGCGCAGGGTCTCACCGCGCAAACTCGGCCAGGCTTCGCTCACGAGCGGCGCCCAGGTGCGCTCGCGTACGCCTTCGGGCGCCTCCGACACGTGCAGCAGGGTGACCTGCGTGCGCTCGGGTTGGAACAGGCGCCCGACCGCGCGGAAGGCCTGCCGGCTGAAGGGCGAACCGTCGAGAGGCAGCAGCACCGTCGTCGCCATCGTCACTCCCTTCCGTCCCCGACGCTGCGGGGTTCCCCGGCGTGCGTGCGCGGGCACGCCCCGGGTGTCACCCTAGTGTGCCGCACGAAGCGTCCCGAGGTGACGGGTCGTGCGGCCGCCGCGGCCGCCGTGCACGTCGTGCCGCCAGGGTCAGCCGGTGAGCCCGCGCAGCACCACGCCCAGGTTCTCGGGTCGCTCCGCTAAGCGTCGGCTGAAGTAGCCGTACCAATCGCGGCCCACCGGCACGTAGATGCGCAGCGGCTGCCCGGCGTCGGCGAGCGCTTGCTGCAGCTTGGGCTTGACCCCGTAGATCAGCTGGTACTCGACCTTCCCGGGCGGCAGCGCGGCGCCACGCGCGAAGGCGGCGGTTTCGGCCAGCAGCCGCTCGTCGTGGGTCGCTACGTTCACGCGCGCCCCTGCGCGCCAGGCGCGCTCCACCAGTGCCACGAACGCGCGTCGGATGGCCGGCATGTCGGGCAGCAGCAGCTCGGGCCGCTCGGCGTAGGCGCCCTTCACCACCCGCAGCGCGAGCGCGTTCGGGTCGGGCGCCGCGGCCAGCATGGCCTCGAGGTCGTCCGGGGTCCGCCGCAGGTAGGCTTGCAGCACCCCGGACGTGCGCGGCGCCCCGCCCTGCCAGGCGCGCTGCAGCAGCCGCAAGGTGCCGTCGACGTAGCGCACGTCCTCCATGTCCAGGGCCAGCGAGCCGCCCGCCGCCTCGGCCTTGGTGGCTAAGGCCAGCACGTGCTGCGCGGCCACGTCCTCGCCCAGGGCCAGCCCCACCTGGGTCGGCTTGAGGCTCATCACCGCTGGCACGCCAGCCTGCGTCAGGGTGTCGATGGCAGCGGCCACCGCGGCGGCCATGGCGGCGGCAGCCGCGGGATCGCGCACGTACTCGCCGAGCACGTCGACGATCACCTCGCGGCCGCTGGCGCGCAGGCTCGCGAGCGCGGGCAGCGCCTCCGGGGCGGTCTCGCCCGCCACGAAGCGGCCGACGCCCAAGCGCCAACCGTGGCGCGTCAGCAGGCGTTCGACGGGTTTCAGGCCGGCGATGCCGAGGACGCCGCGGCGGTAGGTGCTCAGCACGCCGCCGGCCCTGTGTCGAGCGTGTAGATGGTGTGTGGCACGCGCCATTGTAGAGCGCTGGCGGGTTGCGGCTCAAGTGCGCCCAGGACGAGTGAAACCTACGACAGCCCGGTGGGGCGGGGGGCTGCTAGCGTTGCTCCGAGGGGCTAAGCGGCGCGAGCGCCCAGGTTCACAGGCCCCACGAGGCGGCTACGTGAGGGTCTACTTCGTACGGCATGGCGAGACCGACTACGACGTGGTGGCGGCGCGTGGCGTGCGCGGCTGGGCCACCTCGTTCGCACCGCTCAGCCCGCTCGGACGGTTGCAGATCGACACCATCGCTCGCGACTACCGGCTCCAGGAGGCCGACGTGATCGTGTGCAGTTCGTACGCCCGCGCGCTCGAGTCGGCGGCGCTGCTGTCGCGCACGCTGAACAAGCCGCTGTACGTGGAGTACGACCTGCACGAGTGGTTGCCGCAGAAGGACCCGCTGGGCGAGATCGACGGGGAGTTGCTGCAGCGCGCGACGGACGAACTGCGGCCGGGCGACGCCGTTGCCGACGCACCGTGGGAGTCGGTGGAGGAAGTGCGTGCCCGGGTGCTGCGGGTGCTGGCGCGGTACCGCGGGTTCGAGCGCCTTGTCGTCGTCACGCACGCCGTCGTCATCCAGTGCGTGCTCGGCATGCAGCGCGCGATCGACCACGCCGAGATCGTGCCGTACGATCTGGACGAGACCGTCCCGGCGCCTGCGGCGCCCGCGGCGCCCGTAAGGCATTGAGCGGCCAAGCCGGCGTCGCGGCCGCGAACGAGGCTGGACCGATCGTCCCTCAGACCGCGCAGCGCTCGAAGGTCAGGGGCAGGCCGCCGGGCGGCGACAGCGTCGTGCCGAGGGGCCTGACGGCTTCCGGGTGTGGGGTCCGCCAGCGTGCGCGGGCCAGCATCACCGCCAACCAGGCGCCGCCCAGCGTCCGCGCGAGCCCCGCGCCGATGCAGTAGCGCGCACCGTAGCCGAAGGGCAGGTAGGCGAACGGGTCGCGTGGCGCCGCCCAGGGCCCCTCGGGCGCCAACCAGCGCTCCAGCCTCGGGCGCTCGGGCTCTCGCCACAGCGCCGGGTCGCGGTGGGTGTGGAAGGTCGAGAGGCCCACCAGCGCAGCGGTGGGAAGGTGGAGGTCGCCCCAGGCGACCGGCTCGGCGCTGATGCGCAAGATGGCGGGTGCGGGCGGGTACAGGCGCACGGCTTCGCGCCACAGCGCGTCCACCTCCGGCAGGGCGCTCGCCGCCAGCGGGTCGACCCCGCGGACGGCCGCCGCGAGGCGTTCGTGCAGCGCCTCGTCGCACAGCAAGAAGGCGCACCAGGTGAGCGCTGCGGTGGTGGTGTCGAAGCCGGCGGCCACCAGACTGACGGCTTGGTCGCGCACTTCGGCGTCGCTCAGAGGCGGGCTGTCCGCAGCGCCGGCCAGCAGGAGGGACAGCACGCCGCCGCGCGCATCGGCCTCGGGCGCGGCGCGGCGCCGCGCGATCTCCGAGTGCAGCACCGCGTCGACCCGCACGCGGGCGCGTGTGAAGCGCCACCAGGGCAGACCGGGCACGGGTAGGCGGAAGAGTTGCGCCAGGAAGGGCTGGTTGGCGAACGCCATCATCGCCGCCAGGTCGTCGCGCAAGCCAGGGTGGCGCGCGCGGGTGCCGGGGCCGAGCAGCACGTCCAGGACCAGGTCGAGCACGACCGGGCGGAGGCTCGGTTGCAGCGCCAGCTGGCGCCGCTCGAGGGCCTGCTCGGCCCAGCCCTCGAACGCCGTCAGCGCCTGCTCGCTCCAGCCTCGCAGGTGACGCCGATGGAAGGCCGGTTGCACCCGCCGTCGCCGCCGCATGTGCTCGGGCTCGTCCGAGACGATGAGCGCGGTGGGGCCACCGATCGGCTCCAGGAAGCGGTAGGCCTGGCGGTTGCGGAAGGCGCTGGCCGCCTCCAGGAGCACGAAGCGGTTGGCAGCGGCGCCGAGCAGCCAATGGAAGCGGATGGCGCCGAAGCCGAACACGAAGGCGTCGCCGTAGCGCCTGCGAAGCGCGTCGATGGCCGCGCGCGTGTCGCCCGCGGCCAGGTTCATGACCTGCAGGTGCTCGAGGCCGCGCGGGCCCGGCACGGGGCGTCGCCCGCCAGCGCTGGTCCGGTGCTCAGCGGACGCCGTGCAGCACCTCCTCGAGACCCTCGGCATCGACGATCGTGACCTCCTTGGGGCGGGTCACGATCACGCCCTCGGCCTCGAGCGCCTTCAGCGCCCGGGTGACCGTCTCGCGCGAGGTGCCGGCCAGGTTAGCGAGGTCCTGGTGCGTCAAGCGGACCAGCGCGCCGCCCGCGTCGAGCTCCACCACGCCCGAGCGGTAGAGCCGCAGCAGCACGTACGCCACGCGCCCCGGGGCGTCCTTGTAGGACAGGACCTGGGCTTCGTCGTCCATGCCGCGCAGGCGGTTGGCGAGCGTGGTGGTGAGGTTCAGGCTCACCGTGGGGTAGGCGGTCAGCAGCCGCTGGAAGTCGTCGCGGTAGAGCAGGAAGGTGCTGACATGCGAGAGGGCGACGGCCGTGGCCGAGCGCGTGGCATGGCCCAGCAGCGCCATCTCGCCGAAGAACTCGGGCGGTTGCAGCAGCGCCAGCGTCTTCTCGTGACCGCCGAGGTCGACCTTGGAGAGCTTGACCAATCCCTCGGCCAGCAGGTACAGCGCGTCGCCCGTGTCGCCCTCGCGGAAGAGTACCGTGTCGGGCTCGAAGCGCCGCGACCGCACCACGCTCGCGGCCACCTCGAGGGCGCGTGCCGGCGCGCCGTGGAACAGCGGCACGGTGGCCAGGAAAGCCGTCGGGTCGCTGGCGCGCGTGGGATCGTTCATCGAAGCTCCTCGGTCCGCACGTCTGCCGCGCAGACGGGGACGCTGCGTATACTACCCCGGTGCTGCCCGTCCTCGAAACCCGTGACCTGCGCAAGGGCTTCGCCTCGGCACGGGGCCGGCTGGAGGTGCTGCGTGGCGTCGACTTGGCGGTGGCGCCGGGCGAGGTGGTGGCGGTGCTGGGGCCCTCGGGATCGGGCAAGAGCACGCTGCTGCACCTGTGCGCCGGCCTGGAGCAGGGCGACGGAGGTAGCGTGCACTGGGACGGCGCAGCGGTGGAGCCGGCCGCGCCGGGTCTGGCCGCGCGACGGGCCGGGCACGTGGGTCTGGTGTTCCAGCACCACTACCTGCTGGCGGAGTTGGACGTGCTGGAGAACGTGACGCTGCCGGGGCGCATCGTGGGCCGCAGCGTCGAGGCCGAGGCGCGCGAGCTGCTCGCCGCGATGGGGCTCGGTTCGCGCGAGCGCGACGCCTTCCGGGCGCTCTCCGGCGGCGAGCGCCAGCGCGTGGCGGTGGCGCGAGCCCTGGTGCTGGGGCCGCGGGTGGTGCTGGCCGACGAACCGACCGGGAGCCTGGACCGAGCCGGGGCGAAGGCGGTGTACCGCTTGTTGCGCGACACGGTGCGCGCCCGTGGCAGCGCGCTCGTGATCGTCACCCACGACGAATCGCTGGTGGCGGACAGCGACCGCCGGGTGCGCCTGGAGGAGGGCGTGCTGGTCTAGGTCCGCGTGGACGGTCCGCCGCCCTCGCCCGAGCGGCTGCGCCTCCGCACGCGCGCACGGGCGCTGCTGCTGGGGTCGTGCCGCTCGGCCCAGCGCACCAGCCAGTGGCGGACGCGCGGGCGCAGCTTGCCGAGCACCACGCCGCCTGCCACGAGCCCTACCAACGCCAACAGCATCACGGTGTCCGACACGACGATGAGATCGCCGAACCAGGCGCTCACCACGAGCCAGGGGAAGCGCGCGATCATCGCGGTGACCCAGAGGCGCCGAAGCCGCAGCGATGACAGACCGGCCGCCATGACGGCGAAGTCGACGTTGAGGATGAAGAAGATGACGCCCCAGACAAGCAGCGATCGCACCCCCAGGAGCGATTCCCACTCCGCCCAGATCGCCGGCGTCACCAGCTTCAGTGCGATCGGCCGGCCCAGGCGGCGCGCCAGGTTGAGCGACACGAAGGCCCCTAAGCCCAGCCCCAGGATGCCGTACAGGATGGCAGGGACGGCACCGAGCGCGGCGCCGCCCAAGGCGGCCACGAGCGGCGTCGGGATGAACGGCAGGAGCGCCGTCATCACGAACGACAGCACGTAGTAGAGCGGGGCGAGCCAACCGGCATCGTTGATAAAGTGCGCGAGGGCGTCGGTCATCGGCTCGCGTCACATCGTACGCGGCGGCGGCGGCGTCCGCGTGTGCACGGCCCCAATCGAAGCGTCACGATGCCGAACCTCGTCCCCGATCCCACGCGCTGCCCGCTCCTGCTCGAACCCGAGCTCGTCGCTCGCCCCTGGGGCGGACGGCGCCTGGCGCACCTCGCGCCGGTCGGCGGCGCGTCCGCGGGGCCGATCGGCGAGGCCTGGTTGGCGGGGCCCGACAGCCGGGTCGTGGGCAGTGCCCCAGCCGGCGCTCGGACCGCCGGCGCTCGGACTGCCGGCGCTCGG
>PXAU01000396.1 GCA_003567075.1 Trueperaceae bacterium | reverse complement strand
TGCCGGTCATGCCGGCGATCTTGTCGTAGAGCTTGAAGAAGTTCTGGTACGTGATGGTCGCGAGGGTCTGGTTCTCGCGCTCGATCTTGACGCCTTCCTTGGCCTCGATCGCCTGGTGCAGGCCCTCGCCGAAGCGGCGGCCGGGCATGAGGCGCCCGGTGAACTCGTCGACGATGACGATCTGGCCGTTGTCGTCCTTCACGTACTGCTTGTCGAGGTGGTAGTGCTCTCTGGCGCGCAGCGCTTGGCGCAGCATGTGGCCGAGCTCCATGTTCGCCGGGCTGAAGATGTCCTCTACCCCAAGGGACTCCTCGGCCTTGGCGATGCCCTGCTCGGTCAAGTGGATGTCCTTCGACTTGTCGTCGGTGGTGTAGTCACCGGTGGGCGGTTCCTTCTCCTCGCCCGCTTCGCCGCGCTGCAGCTTGCGCGCCAAGCGCGACATCACCACGTACTTGTCGCCCGCGACGTCGGCCGGGCCCGAGATGATCAGCGGGGTCCGCGCCTCGTCCACCAGGATCGAGTCGACCTCGTCGATGATGGCGTAGTGCAGCGGGTTCTCTTCACGCAGCACCAGCTGGTCGGTGCGGAAGGCCATGTTGTCGCGGAGGTAGTCGAAGCCGAGTTCGCTGTTGGTGATGTAGGTGATGTCGGCGCGGTAGGCCGCGCGCCGGGCGGCGCCGTCCATGCCGTGCTCGACCACCGCCGCTTCCAGGCCCAAGCCGCGGTAGATCGGGCCCATCCATTCGGCGCCGGTGCGCGCCAGGTAGTCGTTGGTGGTGACGAGGTGGGTACCCTTGCCGTTCATGGCGTTGAGTGCCAGCGCCAGCGGCGCCACGAGCGTCTTGCCCTCGCCCGTCTTCATCTCGGCGATGTTGCCGTAGTGGAGCGCCGCGCCGCCGATGAGCTGGACGTCGTAATGCCGCAGGCCGAGGAAGCGCTTGCCGGCCTCGCGCGTCAGGGCGAAGCACTCCGGCAGCAGCTGCTCGAGCGTCTCGCCACCCTCGAGGTGGCGGCGCCTCAACGCGGCGTAGGCGGCGGCCAGGTCGGGCAGCCGCTCGTACTCCTCTTCGAGCGCGTTGACACGGCCGACGGCCTCCTGCTCGAGGCGGCGCACCTCGCGATCGTTCTGGTCGAACAGCTTCTGGATGAATCCGAGCATGGGTGGGAACCCCTTCGTGTTTCGGCTGGCGCCGTGTCAGCGGCGCGCGCTTGGGCGCCTCCGGGACGGCATCTCGCTAGTCTAGCACGCATCCCCGGCCAGTCGGGAACGTCACGGCACGAGCCTAAGCCGGCGCCGACGTGTGGAGGCCGGACCCGGGGCGAGCGGGCACGAAGCTGAGTGCGTTGCTGCCGTAGCGGCGCGTGTCGATCGGGAGCGCAGCGCCGTCGCGGCGTAGGTCCAGCGCCAGTCCGCTGGGGTGCTGGAAGGCGTAGCGGCCGCCCGGACGCACCAGGTCGAGGTCGATCAGGGCCTGGAAGATGGTGGCCAGGTCCTGGTCGAACGGGGGGTCGGCGAAGACCAGGTCGACGCCGCCCGCCATGCCGCCGGCCAGCTGCAAGGCGTCGCCGCGGAGCACCTGCACGCACAGGCCGCAGCTGCGGGCGTTGTCGCGCAGCAGCCTCGTCGCCTGCGGTGAGCGCTCCACCAGGATGGCCTCCCAGCCGCGCGAGGCGGCCTCGAGGCCGACCGCACCGGAGCCGGCGTAGAGGTCGAGGAAGCGGCCGCGAGGCGTGAACGCGAGGCTGTCGAACAGGGCCGCGCGCAGGCGGGCGGGAGAGGGGCGCGTGCCGCGCGGGGGCGTCCGCAGGCGCCGTCCCTTGGCGCTGCCGGCCAGGATGCGCGGGGCTGCCATGGCGCTAAGCCTACGCTGCCGGGCCCAAGGCCCGCGGTCGCACGGCCCTCGGTTGCGCGGTATCCTAGCCCACCGTGGTTCGATCGCTCCAGCCGGCCGAGCTCACCTGGTTCGTGGCGCGCTCGCTGGCCTTCCTCGGGCATCTCGACCCGCACGGTCTGGCGCAAAGGGTCGCGCCGCGCCTGCGGCACACCCGTCGTGACGCGTCACGCTGCTTCGTGTGGCAGCGCGATGGCGCGCCGAGCGCCGGCGTGGTGGCGCTGGCGCCGGAGCCGGACGACGACGAGCGCACGTTGCGGTTCGCGCAGCCCTGGTTCGAGGGCGACCCATTCGACCTGGTGCGGCTGGTGGCCGAGCTCAGCGAGCGCTTCGATCACGAGGCCGCCGAGCTCGACCTGGTGGCGTTGGCGGTGGGGCAGAAGGAGCACGTGAGCGGCCTGCTGGCCGGTGAGGGGTTCGACCTGGACGTGGTGCGAACGCTGCGCTTCGAGCTCGCGGAGGTGCCGCCGCTGGGGTTGCCGTTGGCCCTGGAAGCGTGGCGTCCGCCGGTGGACGCCACCTTGCGCGAGCTGGTGGGGCGTTCGGAGGGCTGGCGCTTGTCGGATCGGCGCTGGGCCTGGCTCAAACGCGTGTCGGGTCCGTTCCGGCCCGATCTGTGGTTCCTCGCCGCCGAGGCGCCGGACCGACCGCCCCTCGGCTACGCGCTGTGCGGCGCGCGGGCGGTGGGCGTGGAGACGGCCTTCGGGCTCACGACAGCCGGCGTCGTGCCCGAGCATCGCGGCTCGACGGAGATGCTGCGGCGGCTGCTGCTGTCGTTGCTGCACGAACTGGCCGCCATCAGCCCGCTGGGGCGGGTGGAGGCGCGCCTCTCCGGGCACGACCCCAAGCTGGTGGAGATCCTGCGATCGATCGGCTTCCAGGTGGGGGCGCCGCGGCCGTTGTTGCGGCGTCTGCCGAGCTGAACGCGCGGGCGCGCCGTGACCGTGCGAACGGGCTCTGGTATCCTCGCCGGATGAACCTGCTGCTCCGCTGGGCGCTCAACGCGCTCGCCCTGTGGCTCACGGTCCAGTTGGGCGTGGGCGTGTCGATCGCTCAGCCGGGCCTGGGGCCGTTGTTGATCGCGGCGCTCGTGGTCGGTCTCGTGAACGCGTTGGTGCGGCCGATCATGGTGATCCTGACGCTCCCCGTCACCGTGCTCACGTTCGGGCTCTTCCTGTTGATCGTCAACGGTGTGGCGCTGGCCTTGGCCTCGGTGCTCTCGCCGCTCGAGGTGGCCGGCTTCTGGGGCGCCGTCCTCGGCGCCTTGGTGCTGTCGGTGATCTCGGCGCTCCTCAGCCGCGTGTTCCGCGACACGCCCGAGCGCCGCACCGTGCGCTTCTGACGGGCCTCTTGGCTCCAGCACCTGGCGCGGCCGCTGCTGGGGTCCGTTCAGCGTCGGCGCGGCAAGTACGGCTCCCACGCCGGGTCGACGTCGGGCAGGATGCCGTACGCGGCGGTGAACAGGAACGCCGGCGCGCGCGGGGTCCGCAGGAGTCGCATGCGCGCCTCCTCGGGCGTACGGTCGCGTTTGCGGGCGTTGCAGGCGCGGCAGCAGGCCACGACGTTCTCCCAGCTGGTCGGACCGCCGCGCGAGCGGGGCACGACGTGGTCGAGCGTCAGGTCGTGGGCGTGGCGTCCGCAGTACTGGCAGCGTTGGTCGTCACGCCGGAACACGTTGCGCCTGTTGAACGCCACCCGTTGCCGCTGGGGCCGACGCACGTAGCGCCGCAGGCGCACCACGCTCGGTACCGGAAACAGGGTGCTCGGGGTCCGCAGCACGAAGCTCGAGTCCTCGACCCGCTCCACCACCTCCTGCAACAGCAGGTTCACCGCCCGCTTCACGGAACACACGTGCAAGGGCTCGTAACTGGCGTTGAGGATCAGCACCCGTGCCGCCGAAACGTCGGTGAGCGCATGGCCCTCGGTGGCCGGCGCCGCCGCCGGTTCGGGCGCGAAGACAGCGTCCAGCGCAGCATCATCGACGCCGCCCGCGGATACGGCGGGTGTCGTCGATCGCGCCGTTGCCTGGCTGTCCTGGTCCCTCTGGGCCGCGATCACCTCCGTGGCACGCAGGATACCGCAGCCGTGGGTGACGGTGCGCTCAGGCCCGGCTGAGTGCGCTCAGCCGCGCTCGCGCGCGAGCTCCACCAAGCGCTCGACGAGCCTGTCGAAGGGCAGGCCGGCCGCCGCCCACAGCCTGGGGTACATGGACGTGGCGGTGAACCCGGGCATGGTGTTGATCTCGTTGACGAACACGGCGTCGGTCGCCTCGTCGTAGAACAGGTCGACGCGTGCCAGGCCGGCACCATCGATCGCCTCGAAGGCGCTGCGGGCCAACGCGGTGGCGCGCTCGGCCACCGCCGCCGGGACCGGGGCTGGGATCACGAGCTCGGCCCCGCCGGGCTGGTACTTGCTGGCGTAGTCGTAGAAGGCAGCGCGATAGCGGATCTCGCCGACAGGCGAGAGCGCCGGCACCTCGTTGCCCAGCACCGCGACCTCGAGCTCGCGGACGCCGACGACGGCCGCCTCGACGATGACGCGGCGATCGAATCGAAACGCCTCGGTGAGCGCGCTGCGCAGCTCGGCATCGTCGTTGGCGCGGGCGATGCCGAGCGACGATCCGAGGTTGGCGGGCTTGACGAAGAGCGGGAAGCCGAGGCTTCGGGCCTCGGCCGCCGCGGCAGCGGGATCGGCGTCGTACGTGTGCTTGGCGAGACCGAGGTGGGTGACCTGGGGGAGGCCGCGGGCCGCGAACACCGCCTTCATCGTCAGCTTGTCCATGCCGACGGCGCTGGCCAGCACGGACGATCCGACGTACGGCACGGCCATCAGGCGCAGCAGGCCCTGGACGCAGCCGTCCTCGCCGTAGGGACCGTGCAGGAGGGGGAAGACGACGTCGTCAGATTCGAGCTGGAGGGCTGCCACAGCGGCTGCCGCGGAAGGCCAGACCCTGCCGCTGGGCTCGCTCGCGATCGCCGTCGCGGCGCTGCCTCGAGCTGCCGGCAGGCCGAGCCTGGCGCGGCTGGTGGCCTCGTCGAGGAGCCGCCCGTCGCGCTCGATCACCAGCGGCCGGACCGAGCGCTGGGGCAGGGCAGCCAACACCGAGCGGGCCGAGGCCAGCGAGACCTCGTGCTCCTCCGACATGCCACCGCACAACACGATCAACGTCCCGTTGGCGGCAGCGTCGTTCGTCGATCGATTACTCATAAGACTTATGATACCCATCGTACACATGGTAGGGAAGAAGTGCGCCACGCGCGCCGCACCGCCGAAGCCGTATCCTGAACGCGGAACAGGCGTCCCGCGCCTGCTTGGAGGTCGACCATGGTGCGCCATAGAGCCACGGCACTCGCCCTCGTGTCCATCCTGATCATGGCGTCGCTCGGCGGCTGCCTGCCCGGCGCGGCGCCTGCCCTGGTGCCGCCGACGATGCGACTCGACGTCGAGGGCTCGGGTCTCGTCCGGCTCGACCTGACCGACGCTGCGCCGAGCGCCCGGGTGCGGCTGCTGCTCGAGGTCGCGAACCCGAACCGGGTCGCCCTGCAGATGCTGCGTTTCGAGGGAAGCCTGTGGATCAGTGACGTGCGCGCTGCCTCGGTGCAGGCCGTGGAGCCGCTGACGCTGCCCGCGCGCTCGAGCGCCCGCCTGGCGCTCGACGTGGACCTGTCGAGGGAGTCGCTCGGCGCGCTTGGCCCAAGCTTCGCCGAGGCGTTGGCCGGCCGGCCGGTGGCCTACCGCCTGGACGGCCAGTTCGCCCTGCTCGTGGCGGACAGTGACGAGCGTGTCGATGCCCCTGCCGGCCTCAGCGGCACCCTCCCATCGCGGCTCTCGCCTACGCCGCCGCGGCTCGCGCTCGACCGAGTGGCGAGTGGCGTGCGCTCGGTCAGCTTCGACCAGGTCGTCATGGAGGTGGCGTTGGTGCTCGTCAACGACGGGTCGGTCGGCCTGGAGGCGCGGGCGACCGACCTGCGGCTCGCGCTGGGAGGCCGCGACGTCGTCACCGTGCAGGTGCCGACCGTCGCGCTCGCCCCCGGCGCCAGCACGACCGTCGTCCAGACGGTGGTGCTGAACCCGGTCCAGCTGGGCGCCGCCATCGTCACGGAACTGACCCGCATCGCAGCCGGCGAGCGCGGCTCGGTGGAGATGTCGTTGCGCGGCCCCTGGGAACTGGCCGTGCCCGGCCTGTGGTCGCGCACGACCGCCGTCGAGGAGCTGCTCCGAGCGCGGCTCGAGTGAGGGGACGCCGGCGCGGGTCTCTGGTGCGGTGACACCGGCGCGGGTCTCCGGTGCGGTGACACCGGCGCGGTTCGCGCGCGGCGACGCCAGCGCGGCTCAACCGCCCAGCCAGCGTTCGATCACGCCGTGGACGTCGGCGTCGCGCGTCCGGGCGCTGCCGACGAGACTGCCGTCGCGCAGGAACACGATGCGCTGCGCCTCGAGGGCGGCCCGCGGGTCGTGCGTCACCATCACCACCGTCCAGCCGAGGTCGCGCACGCCGCGTGAGAGGAGCGCGAGGACCTCGCGGCCGGTGCGGCTGTCGAGGTTGCCGGTCGGCTCGTCGGCGAGCACCACGACCGGGTCGTTGATCAGCGC
>PXAU01000352.1 GCA_003567075.1 Trueperaceae bacterium | reverse complement strand
GAGATGAGCGCGGCCGGCCTGCACCCGTACTTCCGCCCGATCGCGGCGCAAGACGGTGGCTACGTCACCGTGAACGGGCGCCAGATGGTCATCACGGGCTCGAACGACTACCTCGGCCTGACGCAGGACCAGCGCCTCAAGGAGGCCGCCCGAGCGGTGCTCGACGACTTCGGGACCAGCTGCACCGGCTCGCGCTTCCTGACCGGAACCCTCACCCTGCACGAGGAACTCGAGCGCCGCCTGGCGGTGTTCTTGCGCAAGCCGGCCGCGCTCACCTTCAGCGCTGGTTTCCTGGGGTCGCTGGCCGTCATCGCATCCCTCATCGGTCGGCACGACATCCTGTACTACGACCGCGAGAACCACGCCTGCCTCTTCGACGCCGCGCGCCTGTCGTACGGCACGCTGCGCAAGTACGAGCACGGCGACATGGCGGCCCTGGAGCGGCTGCTGGCCCGCGACGCCGACCGTCCCGGCGGACGCATGATCGTGACCGATGGCGTGTTCTCGATGAGCGGCCACATCGCCAAGCTGCCAGAGATCGTCGCCCTCGCCGAGCGCTACGAGGCGCGCGTGGTCGTCGACGATGCCCACGCCTCGGGCGTGCTGGGGGGGGGTGGCCGTGGCACGGCCGAGCACTTCGGTCTCGAAGACGAGGTCGACCTGATCTTCGGGACGTTCTCGAAGTCGTTCGCGTCGGTCGGCGGTTTCGTCGCCGGTGACACGAAGGTCGTCAACTGGATCAAGCACATGGCCCGGCCGTTCATCTTCACGGCGGCGCTCCCCGCCATGCAGATGGCCGCCGTCATCCAGGCGCTCGATATCATGGAGCAAGAGCCCTGGCACCGCGAGCAACTGTGGGCCAACGTGCGCCACCTCCGTGACGGGGTCACGGCGTTGGGCTTCGACACGCTCGGGTCCGAGACCCCTATCGTGCCGCTCCTGATCGGTCCCGATGACCTCACGGTGCGGTTCTGGCGCGCCGCCTGGGACGCCGGCGTGTTCACCACGCCCGCCCTCCCCCCGAGCGTTCCGAAGGACCGCGCCATCATCCGCACCAGCGTCAACGCCAACCACACCCCCGAGCAGCTCGATCGGTTGCTCGACGTGTTCCGTACCGTTGGCCGGCAGGTGGGCGTGATCGCGTGACGATGAGCGCGCAGGGAGCGTCGATCGACGCGCCGACCACAGCGAGCGCGAGAAACTCTCGCCGACCGGGGTGCACCTCGAGCGCTGCGCGGGACTTGGGCCAGCACCCCTCTTAGCCATGCGCGTGCTCGTGACGGGCGCGACCGGGCTGGTCGGTAGCCACGCCGCCGAAGCACTCGCGCTCGCGGGGCACCACGTCCGCGTGACCGTGCGGCGGCACAGCGACCTGCGCTGGGTCGACGGGAGGCCCTTCGAGCGCGTCGAGCTCGATCTCGACCACCCCGACCACCTACCACCGGCGCTGGCGGGCATCGACACCGTGGTGCATGCCGCGGGCATCACGCGCGCGCACCAGGACGACGAGTACCGTCGCGTCAACGTCGAGGGGACGCGGACCATCCTCGTGGGCGCGGTCGCGGCGGGTGTCCGGCACGTGGTGCTCATCAGCTCGCTCGCCGCCCGCGGGCCTGACCGAGCGACGCACGCCATCAGCCCCTATGGCGCCAGCAAGCGCGACGCCGAGCGCGTCGCCGCCTCGTTCGCCGACCGCGTTGCCATCACCACGCTGGCCGTGGGGGGCGTCTACGGACCCCGAGACACCGACCTGCTGCCCCTGTTCGCGCTCGCTCGCCGCGGCCTGGTGCCGGTGCCGGCGCGCGACCTGGCGATCCAGCCGATCTTCGTCGGCGACCTCGCCGACCTGATCGTGCAGGTCGTGGCGCAGCCGCTCGGCGTCGGCCCGTGGCCGGTCGCCGAGCCGTCGCGCTACCCCTGGAGCGAGGTCGCGCGCTGCCTGGCCGATGCACTCGAGCGTCCGGTTCGCCCGCTCCACCTGCCAGCTGTGGCGTTCGAGGTACTGGCGCTGGCCGCGGAAGGCGTCGCCCGACTGCGGCACGACACGCCCCTGCTCGACCGCCGGCGCGCACGCGATCTGGCGGCGTACAGCTACACGTGCGACACGTCGGCGACGGAGGCTGCGAGCGGGTGGCAAGCGCGGGTGCTACTGCCCGAGGGATTGATCCGCACCGCCCTCTGGTATCGGGAGCACGGCTGGCTCTGAACCACGAGGCGACCGCGGCCGTTACGCGAACCCGACCTCAATCCTGCCAGCGCAGGATCACCTTGCCGGCCTGGCCCGAGCGCATCGCGTCGAAGCCCTGGCGGTAGTCCGAGGCTTCCAAGCGATGGGTGATGACGGGTTCGAGGTCGAGCCCCGACTGCAGCATGCCGGCCATCTTGTACCAGGTCTCGAACATCTCGCGGCCGTAGATGCCCTTGAGCGTCAGGCCCTTGAAGATGACCAGGTCCCAGTCGACTGCCACCTCGGCCGGTGGGATGCCGAGGAGCGCCACGTGCCCACCCCAGTTGACGTGCTCCAGCAGCTGTGCGAAGGCGGCACCGGCACCCGACATCTCGAGCGCCACGTCGAAGCCCTCGGTCATGCCGAGGTCGTCCGTCACCTCACGGAGGTCGACGTCGCCGCGGACGTCCACCACCCGCGACGCTCCCATGCGCTCGGCGATGGCGAGCCGGTACGGGTTCACGTCGGTGACGACGACGTGCCGCGCGCCGACGAAGCGGCAGACGGCAGCGGCCATGCAGCCGATCGGCCCCGCCCCGGTGATGAGCACGTCCTCCCCCACCAGATCGAATGCCAGCGCCGTGTGGACGGCGTTGCCGAAGGGGTCCAGGATCGCCGCCCAATCGTCGGGGATCGCCTCGGGGATCACGAACACGTTGGACGCCGGCAGCACGAAGCGCTCGGCGAAGGCGCCGGGGCGGTTGACGCCCACACCTTCGGTGTTCCGGCACAGGTGGCGGCGGCCGGCCCGGCAGTTCCGGCAGTGGCCGCAGGTGATGTGGCCCTCGCCCGAGACGCGATCACCCACGCGCACACCCCGGACCTCGCTGCCCACCTCCAGCACCGTCCCCATGTACTCGTGCCCAGTGATCATCGGGATCGGGATGGTGCGTGCCGCCCAGGCGTCCCAGCTGTCGATATGGACGTCGGTGCCGCAGATGCTGGTGCGGCGGATACAGATGAGCACGTCGTTCGGGCCTGGGCTCGGTTCGGGCGCGTCGATCTGCCACATGCCGGGTCGCGGCTCGAGCTTCGCC
Organism: Trueperaceae bacterium; assembly: GCA_003567075.1. Taxonomy (GTDB): domain Bacteria; phylum Deinococcota; class Deinococci; order Deinococcales; family Trueperaceae; genus CSSed10-48. The sequence goes on along the minus strand of PXAU01000352.1, from coordinate 3,265 downwards.
AGGGCTCTCACGCGATCACGCCCAGTTCGCGCCCGACGCGCGTGAAGGCCTCGATCGCATGGTCGAGGTGCGCCTCGGTGTGGAGCGCGGAGAGCTGCGTGCGGATGCGCGCTTGCCCGCGCGGGACCCCCGGGTAGCTGAAGCCGACCACGAACAGCCCTTCGTCGAGCAACCGCTCCGCCATGCGAGCCGCCAGCGCCGCGTCACCGACCATCACGGGCACGATGGGATGCCCGGCGCCGACGAGCCGGAATCCAGCCGCCTTCAGGCCGTCCCGGAACCGCGCGGCGTTGGCGTGCACGCGCTGGCGCAGGCCGTCGCTCCGTTCGATCAACTCGAGCACGCGGAGCGAGGCCGCGGTCACCACGGGCGCCAGGGCGTTGCTGAAGAGGTAGGGGCGGCTGCGCTGCCGCAGCAGCCCGACGATCTCGGCACGCCCGCTGGTGTAGCCACCGGAGGCGCCCCCCAAGGCCTTCCCGAGCGTGCCGGTGATCAGATCGACGCGTTCGAGGACGCCGCAATGCTCGTGCGTGCCGCGACCGCGCTCGCCCATGAAGCCCACCGCGTGCGAGTCGTCGACCATCACCATGGCGTCGTAGCGCTCCGCTAAGTCGCAGATGCCCCCGAGCGGCGCCACCACCCCGTCCATGCTGAACACGCCGTCGGTGGCGATGAGCCGGAAGCGTGCCTCCTGCGCTTCCTTCAGGCACCGCTCCAGATCGGCGAGGTCGGCGTTGGCGTAGCGGAAGCGCTGGGCCTTGCAGAGGCGAACGCCGTCGATGATGGAGGCGTGGTTCAGAGCGTCCGATATGACAGCGTCATCCGGGCCGAGCAACGTCTCGAAGAGGCCGGTGTTGGCGTCGTAGCAACTGGAGTACAGGATGGTCGCTTCGGTCCCGAGGAAGGCCGACAGGCGTGCCTCGAGCGTATGGTGGAGGTCCTGGGTCCCGCAGATGAATCGCACCGAGGCGACGCCGAAGCCATAATGGTCGATCCCCTCCTGGGCCGCCCGCATGACGTCGGGGTGGTTGGCGAGCCCGAGGTAGTTGTTGGCGCAGAGATTGAGCACGCGCCGTCGCTCGGCGCCCTCCCCCACCTCGATCTCGACGTCGGCCTGCTGCTGGCCCGTGATGACGCGCTCGCGCTTGGTGAGGCCCTCGGCCTCGATGGTCTGGAGCTCCTGGCGGGCGTGCTCGAGGAAGCGGTCGACGGGACGCGGCATCGCTAGGGACCTCCGAATCGCTCGTAGGGCGTGACGAACCAGGCTGTGACGAGCATGCCACCACGGTACCAGGCCGTCACCCCCCAGACCTTCGCCCCGCCCGGTCGCTGCTGCGTCAGGAGCGCCGCACGTGAGCGCTCAGTGTTCGGCAGAGCCGCTGGTCCCGGCGTCGTCGCCCGCTGCATGGCCGGGTGCCCGCGAACCCGCCGGGGCGGCGCTCGGTCCACGCGCGTCGTCGTAGCGACCCTGCAGGTCGTCGCGATGGGTCCGCTCCCACACCGCGACACCGTCGTAGTACGCGGCGCGTCCCAACACGTGTGCCGCCACCGGGGCGGTGAGCAGCAGAAACACGAACACCACCACGGCCTTGACCGCGACACCGAGATCGCCGAACACCACGGCGGCCGCCATCAGCACCAAGCCAGCCCCGAGCGTGCCCGCCTTGGTGGCCGCATGCATACGCATGAACAGGTCGGGAAGCCGCAACACGCCGAGCGCGGCCACGAACACGAAGAAACCACCCGCGGCCAGCAGCACGGCACCGATCGTGTCACTCATCGCCACTCCCCCGTCGCCACTCGATGAAGCGCGAGAACGCGACCGTCCCGAGGAACGCGATCAGAGCCAGCGCGATGGCCGCGTCGAGGAACAGCGCCTGACCCGAGGCGATCGCGTAGGCCGCGATGATCGAGACCGAGACGAGACCGATCATGTCGAGGGCCAGCACCCGATCGGCCAGGCTGGGGCCTGTCACGACCCGGACGAAGGCCGCGACCAGCGCGAGGGCCGTAGCCGCGAAGGCCACCAGCACGGCCAGCTGGAGGACACCGGTGGCGCCACCGAGCTCGCTCATCGGAACACCTCCTGGATGCGGCGCTCGAAGCTGTGCTTGATCCGCTTCACCTCCGCGTCGGGATCGTCACCGTACATGGCGTGGACGTAGAGGTTGCTCTTGTCATCGCTGACGTCGACCGAGAGCGTCCCCGGGGTCAGCGAGACGAGGTTGGCGAGCATGGTGATCTGGACGTCGTCCTGCACGTCGAGCGGCACCTGGATGAAGGCAGGACGCATGGTGAAGGCAGGGCGCAACACGTCGATGGCCACGCGCACGCTCGACAGCACCAGCTCGCGCAGGAAGAACACGATCAGGCCGATGGCACCGAGGAACCGCAGGGCGTAGCGACTGTCGCCCAACACCGGGCCCACCAGGTGGAGCACCAGCATGCCCACCAGGAAGCCGCTACTGAGCGTCAGCAGCGTCACCTCACCGTTCGCCATGGCCCACAGCAGCGCCAGCACCAGGTTGATCGCGAACAGGGTCACGGTCCAACCCCACCGGACTCGGCCAGCGACGGCGCGAGCGACCGCAGCGTGTCGGCGGCCTCGACACCGAGCACCGCGCCCACGTACTGCGCTGGATCCAGGAGCTCCGCCGCGGCGGCGTCACCGAGCGAGATCAGCGGTTGGCTCCACACGCCCAGGAGCAGCGTGAGCGCCGCCAAGCCGACCACGGGCGCGTAGAGCAGGGCCGACGGGCGCCGTCCTATCCTGACGCCCTCAGGCGCGGGCGCCCAATAGGCGTACTGCCAGATCTTGAGCATCGAGAAGAGCGTGAGCATCCCCACGCCGAGCGCGACAGCTGCGACCCACCACGAGGACGTCTCGAGTGCCGCCAGCACCACCAGCAGCTTGGCCCAGAAGCCCGAGAGCGGTGGTATGCCCGTGAGCCCGAAGGCAGCGATCAGGAAGAGTGCCGACAGGAGCGGCGCAGCCTTGTACAGGCCGCCGCTGCGGCGCAGGTCGAAGCTGCCGACCAGATGCCTGGCGATGCCGGCGATCAGGAACAGGTTGGCTTTGGCGATGATGACGTGGACGAGGTAGAACACCGTGCCCGCCAACGCCAGCGGCGTGTAGAGCGCCAACCCCACCACCATGTAGCCGATCTGGCTGATGATGTGGAACGACAAGATCTTGCGGACGTCATCCTGGGCTGCGGCGGTGAGGACGCCGCTCACCATCGTGACGGCGCCGATCACCAACAAG
>PXAU01000063.1 GCA_003567075.1 Trueperaceae bacterium | reverse complement strand
TCTCCAGGGTGGCCGCCGATAGCCGATCCATGTGCCGACGCGCCAGGGCGGGCAGCCGGACCTGCTGCTTGGCGAGTTCGCCAAGCTCCATGAGTCGGTAACCGAGGTGGTAGCGGTGCCGTTCCGAGCGCAGGAACCCGTGGTCGACAAGTACGGTGGCGAGTCGGGGGGTCGTGCTGCGAGCCAGCCCGCTCCGTTCGACCAGTTGCGAGAGGGTCTGGGCCCCGGTCGCGACGTAGGTGAGTAGGGTGAGCGACTTGTCGAGTGAGCGGCTCATTTCGGGACCTTCCCTCCTGTCGGCTGGCGAGGCCACCGTACACCCAGGGTGCGATGGTGCGGGCGAAGCAGGCTCAGGCGACCAGTTCATCCCACTAAGTAGGACCCTGTACTGCATTTTGACACCCGTCCGGCGCCGTGTCCATGCTGCAATGGTCGGCACCGTTTCGGTGACGGCGATCGCATTGACGCCGCGTACATCCGTCCTTGGCGTCGTCTACGTGTGGACCTGTCGCGGGCGCGCAGTCGGCGGCGCCCTGGCCGCGAGCCTCATCAAAGGGTCCTATTATATGGGACGCCGTACTGCCCATTGACACGCTTCGGTGGTCCTCCGTATGCTGCGGGCATCGTCAACGGTTCGGCGGCCGGGATGCCCGCGTCGAACGGCGCGGGTTTCGGCTGCGACCTGCCGGCTGGAGGAACGATGCAGGCGACGCGAGTCCAAGACCAACCGCACACACGCCCATGACCTCGCGCGGCGTTCGACGGCTCGCCGCCGCCGTTCCCGTCCTGCGCACCGCCCGGCGAGGGGGGCGAGGGTCTGGCGGCCGGCGCCCACGCACGGTCGCACGCACGGTCGATGGCCTGCACGCCACGCGCCTCACGAGGGGTGGTCGGGTCTGATGCTCAAGCTCGCCGAGCGCATCTTCGTGCGAACCAACGAGGCGCTGGTGGTGCTGCTCATGATGGTCATGACCTCGCTGGTGCTGCTCAACGTCATCACGCGCTACGGCTTCCAGTTCTCGCTCACGTGGGCCGAAGAGCTGTCGCGCTTCCTGATGATCTGGGTCACGTACCTCGGCGCGGGCCTCGCCCTGCGCGCCGGGAACCACGTCGCCTTCGAGTACGTCCAATCGCTCCTGCCGTCGCGTGCCGCGGTCTGGCTGCGGGCGGCCATCGCCCTGGGGATCCTCGTGTTCCTGGCCTTCCTGGCCTACTACGGCTGGGAGTTCAGCCAGCTCACCATGCGTCAGCGCAGCGCCGTCCTCGGCATCCAGCGCGGCGTCGTCGGGCTCGCGATCCCCATCGGCGCGACCGTGCTGGGCATGCACCTGCTCATGACCTTCCGACAGTTCGTCAGCGTGAACGTGCGCGACGATCCTCTCAGCGCCAGCGTGGCCGCGGAATCCCCGCTCGATCAGGACGAGGAGACGGCGCGATGATCGCAGTGCTGTTCGGGTCGTTCGCCCTGCTCCTCCTGATCGGTGTGCCGGTCTCGCTGGTCATGGGTGGCGCGTCGCTCATCACCATCGTGGTGAGCGACACGCTGCGACCCATCCTGCTGCCCCAGTACCTCTTCAGCGGCATCAACTCGTTCCCGCTCATGGCGGTGCCGTTGTTCATCCTCGCGGCCGACCTCATGACCGCTGGCAAGCTCACCGACTCGCTGCTGCGCTTCGCCAAGGCCCTCGTGGGCCACCTGCCCGGCGGTCTCGGGCAGGTGAACATCCTCGTCAGCATCCTCTTCGCGGGCAAGAGCGGCAGCGCCCTGGCCGACGCCGCCGGGCCCGGTGCCATCGTGCTCGACATGATGCGTCGGGCTGGGTACCCGCCGTACTACTCGGGTGCCATGACCGCCAGCAGCGCGATCATCGGCCCCATCATCCCGCCCAGCATCGTCATGGTGGTCTACGCCGTGTCCGAGAGCCGGGTGACGGTGAGCGGCCTCTTCGCCGCCGGCATCGTGCCGGGCATCCTGCTCGGCCTGGCGCTGTTCGTCACCAACCACGTCGTCTCGGTACGGCACGGTTACCAGTTCGCCGCCCGCTTCGCCGGCTGGCGCGCCGTCGGCAAGGGCTTCGTCGGTTCGATACCGGGCCTGTTGATGCCGGTCATCATCCTGGGCGGCGTGTTCTCGGGCATCTTCACCGCCACCGAGGCTGCCGCGGTCGCGGTGCTCTACGCGCTGCTCGTCGGGTTGCTGGTCACGCGCGCGCTCAAGCTGCGCGACATCCCTGGGGTGTTCCTCAAGAGCGCCCTGATGACCTCCGGGGTGCTGCTCATCGTCAGCATGGCGTCGATCTTCGCCAACCTGCTCACCGTGATGCAGGTGCCGCAGGCGTTGGCGGCGTGGCTGACGAGCCTCACGCAGGATCCCACCATGATCCTGATCCTGTTGACGTTCTTCGTCCTCATCTGCGGGCTGTTCATCGACACGCTCCCAGCGGTGATCGTGCTGACGCCGATCCTCTCGCCCATCGCCTTCCTCGCCGGCATCGATCCGCTGCACTTCGCCACGCTCTTCATCGTGGCGCTGGTGCTCGGGATGATCACGCCACCGGTCGGACCGGTGCTGTTCGTCGTCGCCGCGGTGGGGAAGCTCCGCGTCGAACGGCTCGCGCGCGCCGTACTGCCGATGCTCATCGCCCAGCTCGTGGTGCTGGCGTTGATGGTCGCCTTCCCGGCCATCAGCCTGTACGTGCCGCGACTGCTCGGACACGTCCGCTGACGGAAGGAGGAGACCTGGGACGAACGCCAACCGCTCCGCGCAGCATCGCGCGGTGTCACGTCGATGATTCTCATGGAGGAGTTCCCATGCTCAGCATCCGCCGCATCACCCTCGTTCTGTTCGCTCTCGCCCTCGTCCTCGGCGGCGCGAACGCCCAACGCGTCCTGAAGTACACGCACTTCCAGCCGGGCAGCGAGGACCAACCCAAGCACGCCGCTGCGCTGGCGTTCAAGGAGTACGTCGAGGAGAACACCGGCGGCTCGATCCGGGTCGAGCTCTACCCGGCGAGCCAGCTTGGTGACGCCATCACCGTGCTGCAGGGCCTGCAGCTCGGCACCATCGAGCTCGGCGTCGTGCACGACGGCCCGATCGCGGAGTTCTTCCCGCCCATCGAGTTGATCAGCACGCCGTTCCTGTTCGAGAACCAGGAGATCGCGTACCAGGTCTTCGACGGCGAGTTCGGCGACTACTTCGGTGAGCGGATGCTCGACGAAGCCGGCATCCGTCACATGGCCTTCGCCGACAACGGCATCCGTCACTTCACCAACGACGTGCGGCCCATCCGTTCACCTGCGGACATGGAAGGCCTCCCCATCCGCATCCAGCCCAGCCCGGTGTACCAGCGCCTGGTCGAGTCGCTCGGCGCCAGCGCGATCACGGTGTCGTGGCCCGAGTTGCCGACGGCGCTGCAGCAGGGCGTCGTGGACGGGCAGGAGAACGGCGTCACCAACATCCTCGCCGCCAGCCTCTACCAGTACCAGCGCTACGTGACCCTCAACGGGCACGTGTACAGCGTCCACCTCTACCTGATGAACCCCGACTTCTACGACAGCCTCACCGCTGAAGAGCAGCAGGTCGTCGACGAGGCCATCGTCATCGCCCGCGACATCCACCGCGAGATGACCGCCGAGCAGGACCTCAACGCCGAGGAGATCCTCTCCGGCGTCGGCATGGAGGTCACGGTGCTGTCCAGCGAGGAGATCGCGGCGTTCCGTGAACTCGCTCAGCCGCCCATGTTCGAGTACCTCGTCGGGCGCGTCGGCCAGGACTGGGTCGACCGCATCGTCGCCGCCGTCGAGGCGGCCCAGTAGGCGTCTCGAGCGGGAGGAGGCATCCGGCATCGTGAGCTCCGAGTCGCTCGAGCGCCACGTGATCGTCGTCGGCCACGGCTACGACGACTACCGAACCGAAGAGGCGATCCTCCGACCCCACGGGGTCGGACGGATCGCCCAGGTCGATCCCGACGACCCCTCGCTCGCCGATCACCTGGCGCGGGCCGAGGCGATCATGGTGCGCGAGACGCCCATCACCGCGGCCCACTTAGCGGCCGCACCGAAGCTCCGGGTCATCGTCCGCTACGGGATCGGCGTGGACAGCGTCGACCTCGCGGCCGCGCGCGAGCGCCGCATCTACGTGGCCAACGTGCCCGATTACGGCTCCGAAGACGTGAGCGACCACGCCTTGGCGCTCTACCTGGCGCTGCAGCGGCGCGTCGTCACGCGCGACCGGGCCGTACGGCAGGGCGCCTGGAACGTCGGGCAGACCGAGGTCATGCGACGCAGCGGCACGCTGAGCTTCGGTCTCGTCGGTTACGGCCGCATCGCGCGCGCCTTCCACCGGAAGATCGCCGCGCTCGGCGTCCGCGACGTACTCGTCCACGATCCCGTGCTGACGACCGCGCCTGAGGGTACCGAGCTGGCCGCGCTCGACGCGATCGCCGAGCGTGCCGACGTCATCTCGCTGCACGCCCCGCTCACCGACGCCACGCGTCACATGATCGACGCCGCGTTCCTGGCCCGGATGAAGCCCGGGGCCATCCTCGTCAACACCGCCCGCGGCGGCCTCGTGGACGAGCAGGCGCTGGTCGAGGCCGTGAAGGCCGGGCGCATCCGCGCGGGGCTCGACGTGTTCGAGGCCGAGCCGCCCGGGCCCGACCACCCACTCTTCGCGCTTCAAGACGTCGTGCTCAGCGACCACACCGGCTGGTACTCCGAGACCTCGGTCGAGGAGCTGCAGTCGGGCGCCGCCAAGGAGGTGGCGCGCGTGTTCGAGGGCCGGGAGCCGGACTCCTGGGTGAACCGCTGGGACAACGACGACTGAGCCCGCGTCGCGCCGTGGTCCGCTCCGGCGGCTGCGGCGCGACGCAACGCCAACGCCACCTGCAGCTCGTGCCGACGTGCACGCCCGAGGACCCACCATGACCTATCCGAACAACGTCATCGAGCAGTTCCATACCGTCGCGACCGCGTCCGTCGCGGACGCCGTCGATCAGATCGTCGGTGTCCGTGGCTACATGCATCACGCGATCAAGCCGCGCATCAACGACACGAAGGTGGTCGGTCCTGCCGTCACCGTGCTCGAGGGACCGACCGACGAGAAGGTGCCGCCGCAGCACGCGCTCGACCTCATCGACGCCAGCCCCGAAGGCAGCGTCATGGTGATCGGGATCGAGGGCGCCACCGACGTCGCCGTGTGGGGTGGGCTCATGACCGCGGGCGCGCACGTCAACGGCTTCGCCGGCGCGATCCTCGACGGCGGCGTGCGCGACGTCACCGAGATCCGCCGCGACTACGACTTCCCCGTCTACGCGCGCAGTGTTTCGCCCGGCACCACCGTCGGCCGTTACCGCACGCTGGACGCCAACGTGCCCGTTACCTGCGGCGACGTGGTCGTCCAGCCCGGCGACCTCATCGTGGCCGACATCGACGGCGTGGTGGCCGTGCCGCAGGCACACGTGGATGCGGTGCTCGCGCTGGCGCTCGAGATCGAACAGAAGGAGGCGGAGCAGGCCGCCTTCATCCGCGAGACGAAGTCGCTCAAGCAGGGTCTGGCCAAGTACCAGCGGATCTGAGGCGCGGTCGATGAGCCAACCATCTGACCTCGACGTACTCGCGATCGGCGAGCCGATGCTCGAGTTCAGCCAGACGGGTGACGGCGGCACCGCGCCGCAGTACCTGCAGGGCTACGGCGGCGACACCTCCAACTTCGCCGTCGCCGCGGCACGCCAGGGGGCTCGGGTCGGGTACGTCACCCGCCTCGGGCGCGACACCTTCGGCGAGCGCTTCATGGCCTTGTGGCAGCGCGAAGGCATCGACGTGACCAGCGTCCAGCACGATCCGGCCGCTGCGACCGGCATCTACTTCATCAGCCACGACGAGGCCGGCCACCATTTCAGCTACTACCGCACCGGGTCGGCCGCAAGCCGCATGCGTCCGGACGACCTGCCCCAGCGAGCGATCGAGGCGACCAGGGTGCTGCACGTCTCGGGCATCAGCCAAGCCATCAGCACGAGCGCCTGCGACGCGGTGTTCGCGGCGCTGACGATGGCCCGCGACGCCAACCGGCTGGTGAGCTACGACCCCAACGTGCGGCTGAAGCTGTGGCCCGCGGCCCGCGCCCGCGCGATCGTGCTGGAGACGGTCGGGCTGGCGGATTACTGCCTCCCAAGCCTCGAGGACGCCGTGGCGCTGCTCGGCGACGACTCGCCCGACGCCCTCGCTGACGCCTTCCTGGCCCGCGGCGCGCGCTGCGTGGCGCTCAAGCTCGGCCCCGAGGGCGTGCTCGTGGCCACGGCCGAGGAGCGCTACCGTGTCGCGGGCGTCCGTGTCGAAAGCGTCGACGCCACCGGTGCCGGCGACACCTTCGACGGCGCGTTCATCACCGAGCTCCTGCGCGGCGCACGCCTGGAGGACGCCGCGCGCTACGCCAACGCCGCGGCGGCGCTCTCGACCCGCGGCTACGGGGCCGTGGACCCCATCCCGGCCCGAACGGAGGTCGAGCGCTACCTGTCGAGCGCGGGCTGAGCCAGCGCTGCGCGCACCCAGGCGTCGGACAGCGTGCCG
>PXAU01000213.1 GCA_003567075.1 Trueperaceae bacterium | reverse complement strand
TGGACCACGAGCGCGAGGCCGAGGACGGCGAGAGCGAGACCGATCACGAGCAGAAGCGACATCAGGTAAGACCTCCGAACGGCATGCTACCGGCTCCGCGTCTGGCGTGCGGGCAGCCAGATGGCACGCGCTGGCGCCCAGTGCACCGCCCGGATCCGTTGCGCCGCGCCGCAGCCCGTCCTCCACGCGCGGCGAGCGGCGCCAGTCGGTCGATCAGGGTTCCAGCACCGTCACGCCGAGGGGGCCGAAGCTCGCCATCGAGGCCAGCACCGAGGCGGTGTCCTCGAGGCCGGCGCGTGCGCCGACGAGCGCCTCGAGCGGCAGCGTCGAGCTCTGCAGGAAGGCGAAGAGCGCCGGGTAGCGGCGGGCCGGCATGCCGTGGCTGCCGATCACCCGCAGCTCGCGGCGGATGACGTCTTGCAGCGGCACGCGCGGGTCGCTGTCGGCGCCCAGCAGCAGCCCCAGCTGCAGCAGGCGGCCGCGTGGCCGCAGCGCCGCGATCCCCTGGGCGCAGGTGCGGGCGCTGCCCAAGGCATCGACGCTCACGTGCGCTCCCCCATCACTCAGGTCACGCACGCGCGCCACCGGATCCTGCGAACGGGCGTCCACGGTCGCGCTCGCGCCGAGTCGCCGCGCCAGCGCCAGCGTGCTCTCGTCGACGTCGACCGCGATCACGCGCGCGCCGACCGCGCTCGCCACCATCACGCCTGACAGCCCGACGCCGCCGCAACCGATGACCACGACCGTCTCGCCGGCGCGGAGCTCGGCCTGATCCACCAGACCGCGGAAGGCGGTCATGAAGCGGCAACCGAGGCTGGCGGCGGCGACGAAACCGAGCGCGTCCGGGAGCCGCGCGAGGTTCACGTCGGCCCACGGCACCATCACCAGCTCAGCGAAGCTGCCCCAACCGTCGAAGCCGGGCTGGTACTCGCGCTCGCACAGCTGGGCGTGCCCTGCGGCGCAGGTGCCGCAGCGCCCGCAGCCGCAGCAGAAGGGGGCGGTCACGCGCTCGCCGCCCGCGTAGCTCGCCACCTCGGCGCCCACCGCTTCGACCACCCCGGCGAACTCGTGCCCGTGGACGTGCGGGAAGCGCACGCTGGGATCGTGCCCGACCCAGGCGTGCCAATCGCTGCGACACACGCCGGTGGCGTGCACGCGCACCAGCGCGCCGTGGGGCGGCAGTTCTGGTTCGGGGACCTGCCGCAGCTGCGGCGTGGCGTTCGGGGCATCGACGACGACGGCGCGCATGGCAGCAGCCTACGCTGCCCGTAGCATGGGGGTGGAGGTGTCCCGCATGCCCGAGACCTACCCGATCGGTCGTCTGGAGCTACCGCCGTCGCTCGACCTGGGCGCGGTGATGCTCGCCATCGACCGGATCGAGGCGCTCCCCGCGGCGTTGCGTGCCGCGCTCGACGGCTGCGCCGACCTCGACCACCCCATCCGCGAGGGCGCCTGGAGCATCCGTCGGCTGAGCCATCACGTGGCCGACGCGCACCTGGTGGCGTACGTACGGACGAAGCGGGCGCTCTGCGAGGACGGCCCCACGGTCCGCTCGTACGATCCGGAGGCGTGGGCCCGCACACCCGACGCCCGGCTGCCGGTCGAGCCTTCGCTCGCGCTGCTCGAAGGCCTCCACCGCCGCTGGGTCGAGCTGTTGCGGGGTCTGGGTCCGGCCGAGCTGGAGCGACCTTGGCACGTCGCAGGCCGCACCAGCACCTTCGCGCTGTGGCGCCTGCCGCTCACGTACGCCTGGCACGGCGACCATCACGTCGCCCAGGTGCTGCGCGCGCGAGCGTACTACGGGGTGTGAGCCTGGCGGCAGCTCAGCCCGTCAACACCGGCTCCTCGGCCTCGTCGGGATCGAGCCCGACCTCGGCCAGCACCTCGGCCGTGTGCTGCCCGTGGAGCGGAGGCGGGTAGCGCAGTAGCGCCGGTGTTCGGCCCAGCTTCCAGGGGAAGCCGACCTGGCGCATGGTGCCGATGGTCGGGTGATCGAACTCGATGAGCATGTCGCGCGCCGCGACTTGCGGATGCTCGAACACCTCGTCGAGTTCGAGCACTGGCGCGAGCGGTACGCCCACGGCATCGGCCCGCTCGGTCAGGGCGTCGCGGTCGAGCGGCGCGAACAGGCGCTGCAAGGCCGCGGTGAGGTCGCGGCGGTGCGCGACGCGGGCGCGGTTGTCGGTGAAGCGCGGGTCGTCGGGCAAGGCCGGCGCCTCGAGCAAGCCGCACAAGCGCCGGAACTGCTGATCGTTGCCGATGCAGACCATCACCGGGCCAGTTCGTGTCTCGAAGGTGTCGGTGGGTTGGATGTGCGGGTGGGCGTTGCCGAGGCGCGGGTGGACCTCGCCACCCATCAGGTAGGCCGAAGCCTGGTTGGCGAGCGCCGAGAGGCTCGTCTCGAACAGCGACAGGTCGACGCGCTGCCCTTCGCCGGTGCGGTCGCGATGGAGCAACGCGGCGGTGATCGCGAAGGCCGCTTGGCAGCCCGTGATGATGTCGATCACGGCCACACCGACCTTGAGCGGACGACCGCCCTCCTCGCCGTTGATGCTCATGAAGCCGCCGACGGCCTCGATGATCGGGTCGTATCCCGGCAGCGGCGCCGCGGGCCCGGTGCGGCCGTAGCCGGTGACGCTGCAGTACACCAGTCGCGGGTTGAGGGGCCTGAGCACGTCCTCGTAGCCGAGCCCCCACTTCTCCATCGTGCCGACCCGGAAGTTCTCGATCACCACGTCGGCATCGGCGACGAGCCGCTTGACGATCTCGCGGTCCTGGTGCCGCTTGAAGTCGAGCACGATGCCGCGCTTGTTGCGGTTCGTGCAGGTGTAATACGCGCTCTCGCCCGCGATCCAGGGCGGCCCCCAGCGACGCGTGTCGTCCCCGGAGGGCGACTCGACCTTGATCACGTCGGCGCCGAGGTCGGCCATCATCATCGTCGCGAAGGGCGCCGCCAGGACCCGGCTGAGGTCGATTACCCGGACGCCGTGCAACGGTCCGTGCGTCGCCGCTCCGGGCCCGGAGGCGGGCGGGGTGGTGGCGGACGAGGTCATGGGAGATCCTTTCGGGAACGCGTCTCCTGGACGGCAGCCAAACGGCGGTGCATGGCTCAAGCATAGGCCGTGCGCCCGTGACTGCACAGCGGAGCAACGTCCCTGGCGCGCGACCATCCTTACAGCCGCGACCGTCCTCACAGCAGCGTGCCGCTCAGGAACACCATGGCGATCGAGAAGAAGATGATGATGCCGGTCACGTCCACCAGCGTGGCGATGAAGGGCGCCGACGAGGTGGCGGGATCGGCCCCTAAGCGCTTGAGCAGCAGCGGCAGCAGCGAGCCGGAGAGCGATCCCCAGACGACGACGCCGGAAAGCGACACGCCTACCGTGAGCGCCACGAGCAGCCAGTGCGGCCCGTAGGCGTCGAAGGCGATGGCCCACAGCGTGATCCGCGCGAACCCCAAGCTGCCGAGGATGGCGCCGAGCAGAAGGCCCGACACCAGCTCGCGGCGCATCACGCGCCACCAGTCGCGTAAGCGCACTTCACCAAGCGCCAGCGCGCGGGTGATGAGCGTGGCCGCCTGCGATCCCGAGTTGCCGCCGGAGGCGATGATCAGCGGCAGGAAGATCGCCAGCACCACCGCCTGCGACAGCTCGTCCTCGTAGTAGGTCATGGCCTCGGCGGTGAGCATGCCGCCGAACAGGAGGATGACGAGCCAGATGGCGCGCTTGCGGACCATCGTCCAGATCGGCACCTGGAGGTAGGGATCCTCCAACGCCTGCACGGCGCCGAGCATCTGGATGTCTTCGGTCGCTTCGCGCTCCTGCACGTCGAGCACGTCGTCCACGGTCACGATCCCGACCAGCACGCCGGCGCCGTCGACCACCGGCAGAGCGGTGCGGTCGTGCCTGCGGAACGCCTCCACCGCCTCGCTCTCGTCGTCCAGCACGTTGAGCGCAACGAACTCGTGGTCCATCAGCTCGGCGATGGTCGTCTCGGGCTCGACTGTCAGCAGCTGGCGGATGCGAATCTCGTCGATCAGGACGCCGCTCACGTCGGTCACGTAGAGCACGTTCAGGGTCTCGGAGTCGCGACCGAAGACGCGAATGTGCCCCAGCGACTGGGCCACGGTCCAGCCGGGCTTGACGCGCACGTAGTCGGGCGTCATCAGGCGGCCGATGGAGTCCTCGGGGTACCCGAGCAGCTGCACCGCCATGCGCCGCTCGGCGGGCGAGAGCAGGTTCAGGAGGCGCCGCGTGACCTTCCCGGGCAGCTCCTCGAAGAGCGCGGTACGGTCGTCCGCCGCCATCTCCTCGAGCAGGGCGGCGGCATCGGCGTCCGAGAGCGTGTGCAGCAGGTGCTCCTGGGCCTCGAAGGAGAGGTACTCGAAGACCTGCCAGGCGGTCTCCTTGTGCAACAGACGGAAGGCCAGCGCCTCGGGCTGGTCAGGCAGGCGGTCGATGGCCTCGGCCAGGTCGGGCGCGTTGCGCTCGTGCATCAGCGCCTTGACGGCATCGAAGCGGCGCGCCTCGATCAGCTCGGCCAGCTGCTCGCTGAGACGGTCGACGCCATCGGGGGTGCTCATCGTCGAGGCCTCGCATCCTCACTACCGTAATGCCCTCAGTTCAGTTCGTCGAGGGTCAATCGGAAGCTCGGCACGAACGTCGTCATGAAGGCCTCGACCACCGGCTCGCCGGTCGCTTCCAGGGCGGCGCGGATGCTGGCCTCGGCGCGCTCGAACTCACGGTTCCCGGCCTTCGCCTCCTCGAGGCACTTGAGGTAGGCGCACACCTTGTCCGCCAGCTTCACCAGACGCCAGCTCTCGGCGTCGCCGGGCTGCTCCATCAGCAGCGGTTCGTATGCGACGCGCAGGTCGTCGGGCAGCATGTCGAGCAGGCGCTGCTTGGCGACCACCTCGAGCCCGTCGACCGCCTCCTTCACCCGCGGGTTGAAGTACTTGATCGGCGTGGGCAGGTCACCGGTGATGACCTCCTCGGCGTCGTGGAAGACCGCCAGCAACGCCGTGCGGTCGGGGTCGACGGCGGCGCCGAAGCGCGTGTTCGCGAGCACCGCCAGGGCGTGCGCGATCATGGCCACCTGCAGGCTGTGCTCTTGGATGTTCTCGCTGCGCGTGTTGCGCATGAGGCCCCAACGCTGGATGAACTTCATGCGCGCCAGATAGGCGAAGAAGTGGCTCACGCCGGCACGATACAGCGCCGCTCGGCGCTCGCGCGCGAGGGCGTGGGCGCCCGGGCGCCAGGGCTCAGGGGTAGCCGCGGAAGCGGTCGCGATGCACCATCAGCGCGAGCCCGAGGACGGCCAGGGTGATCACCAGGTTGGTGCCGCCGTACGACACGATCGGCAGCGTCAGCCCGGTGACCGGCGCCAACCCCAGCGACACGCCGACGTTGACGAGGGTCTGGAAGCCGAGGTAGGCCAGGACACCCGAGATCACCAACTGGTCGCGCGGCCGGGGACACTCCATCGCCATCACCGCCAGCCGCCAGAAGAGCAGCGCGAACAGCGCCAACACGAAGGCCGAGCCGACGAAGCCGAGCTCCTCGGCCAGCACCGGGAAGATGAAGTCGGTGTGCTTGAAGGGGATGAAGTCGAGTTGGGTCTGCGTGCCCTGGCGCCAGCCCTTGCCGGTCAGACCGCCCGAGCCGATGGCGATGCGGGCCTGGTTGACCTGGTAGCCCGACCCCTGCGGGTCGGCGTCCGGGTTGAGGAAGGCCGTGATCCGCGCCTGCTGGTGCGGCGCCAGGCGCGGCACCACCAGGGGGACCGCCACCAGCACGAGCGCCAGCCCAGCAACGATCACGCGTGTGGGAATCCCGCGCACGAACAGCATGCCCACGCCGATGGCGGCGATCACGAGAGCGCTGCCCAAGTCGGGACCGAGCAGTACCAGGCCGAAGGGAACCCCCACCACGCCGGCCACCACCAGGTAGCTGAGCCAACCGCGGGTGGTCGGCTGCGACAGGTAGCGACCCAGCACCAGGATGATCGCGACCTTGGCGAGCTCCGAGGGCTGCACCCGCGCCGGACCCAGGTCCAGCCAGCGTTTGGCGCCGTTGATCTCCTCGCCGAACACCAGCACCGCGACCAGCAGCACCAGTGTGACGAGGTAGAGCGGCAGCGTCAGCTTCTCGAGCCGGGCTCCGCCAAGCCAGAACACCACCACGCAGCCGACCAGGCCGACCGCGAACCAGACCGCCTGGCGCGTGACGTACGTCTGGTCGGGGGCCGCGCTGGCGAGCGTGACCAGACCTAGCAGCGCGATGAGGCCGACGACCACCGGCAGGTAGGGCTCGATCCGGCTCACCCCTCCACGCTACCTGAGTCCGGACCCTCGGGTGCCGAGCCGACGGTGGGAATCGATCGTGTGGGGCGCGACGGGGCTGCCGCGGGCCGCGTCGTGCCGGTGAAACATGCCATTGACGCGTGTTCGCCGGCCACGTACGCTTGGCCCGAGGAGGCCCCTGTGATGCGTGGTGCCCTGATGACGATCGTCGGCCTGAGCGCCGTTGTGCTCCTGGCCGCGTGCACGCCGAGCGCGACGGTGGCGACGCAGGTCGTTCCCACCCTCATCTCCGTCCAGACGCGTGACGCACCGACCATCGTGCTCCAGGGGCGCTACCTTGGCAGCGGCGCGGGCGACAGCTACGTGCTGGTCGGTGCGAACGTCGACGCCGAGGGCGGCGTGAAGGTCGAAGCGACCTCGTGGAGCCCGAGCCGGATCGTGTTCGATGCGCCCGCCGAGATCGCCGACGGCTTCGTCTTCGTGTTCGCGGACGGTCGCCGTAGCAACCCCTTGCCCGCCAACGTGCAGTAGTCGATCGCCGACCGACGGCGCGCAGCGGTGCGGCCTGCAACGAAGGCCGCACCGTTTCGTTGGTGCCATCTCGCACCCGTGCGTACGGCCAGGCCGGGACCGGCCAACGTGTAGACTTCGTGGCGATGCGACTGAGCGCCGTCAAGGGCACCTACGACGTCCTCCCCGACGACCAACCGCGCTGGCGCGCGCTGCTCCGGAGCACGGCCGAGGTGCTCGGGCGCGCTGGCGTCGACGAGATCACCACGCCGGTGTTCGAGCACCTCGAGGTGTTCGAGAAATCGGTCGGCGAGTCGGCCGACCTGGTCGTGCAGAAGGAGATGTACACCTTCGAAGATCGCGGTGGGCGTTGGTTGACGCTGCGTCCCGAGTTCACCGCCGGGGTCTTGCGGGCGTACATCGAGCACGGCATGTACACCTGGCCGGCTCCCGTGAAGCTGTGGAGCGCCGGCCCGGCCTTCCGGGCCGAGAACGTGCAGCGCGGCCGCTTCCGGCAGTTCCACCAGGTCAACTGCGAGTTGATCGGCGGGCGCTCGGCCTTGCTCGACGCGGAGGCGATCGCGCTGCTGGTCGACACGCTGCGCGCTGCCGGCTTGGCCGGCGTCCACGTGAAGGTCGGCTCGGTCGGCGATGTCGACGACCGCGAGCGCTACAACGCCTACCTACGGCAGGCCTTGGCGCCGGTAGCGGACGAGCTTTCCGAGGTCAGCCGCGAACGCTTGCGGCTCAACCCGCTGCGGGTCCTCGACAGCAAGGACGCGCGCGACCAGGCCTTGCTCGCCCGGTTGCAGCGACCGCTCGACCTGCTCGGCCCCGAGGCGCGAGCGCACTTCGACGACGTCGTCGCTGCGCTCCGGCGTTGGGACGTCCCCTTCGAGATCGACCCGGCCATCGTTCGGGGCCTCGACTACTATCGCTTCACAGCGTTCGAGGTCCATCACGCTGGTATAGGGGCGCAATCGGCCCTGGGTGGCGGCGGCCGCTACGACGGGCTCGTCGCGAACCTGGGCGGGCCCGACGTGCCGGGGATCGGCTGGGCGTTCGGCATCGAGCGCGTGCTCGATGCGCTTCACGGCGAGGCCGTAGCCCTCCCTGGACGCCAGCGACCGCTGGCCTACCTGGTCCCGCTCGATCAGGAGGCCGTGGGCGAGGTGGCCGCGCTGGCACGCGCGTTGCGCGCCGAGCACCGCGTCGAGCACGGCTACGTGGCGCGCAACCCGGGCAAGGGCCTGCGCGACGCCGACCGCGCCGGCGCGAAGGTGGCGGTCCTCCGAGGCGCGCGCGAGCGGGCCGACGAGCACGTCGTCGTCAAGGACCTGCGCAGCGGTGCCCAACAGCGCCTCGCGCTGCGTGCGCTCGCCGAGCACTTGAGGAGCGTCGAGCGCTCCGAACCCAACCCAGACGAGGCTCCCCGGCACGGCCCGGAGAGCGCCCGCTGACATCCGACCACGACAGGAGTGAGGCATGCGCAGGACCATGGATTGCGGCGCGCTGCGCGCTGAGCACGACGGCCAACAGGTGACGTTGAGCGGTTGGGTCAACCGGCGCCGAGACCTCGGCGGGCTCGTCTTCGTCGACCTGCGTGACCACGGCGGCATGAGCCAGGTGGTGGCGCTGCCCGAGCGAGCGGACGTGTTCGCGCAGGCCGAACGGCTCCGCAGCGAGTACGTCGTCGCGGTGCGCGGCACCGTGCGCCTGCGGCCCGAGGGACAGCGCACGAAGCGGCTCGCCAGCGGCGCCGTCGAGCTGGTGGCCGAGGCCATCGAGGTCCTGGCCGAGGCCGACACGCCCCCCTTCCCGCTCGACGGCAGCGTCGACGCGGCCGAGGTCAACGAGGACTTACGGCTACGCCACCGCTACCTCGACTTGCGCCGCCCGGCCGCGCTGGCGCCGCTGCGGTTGCGGCACCTGGTCACCAAGGCCATCTGGGACTTCCTCGACCGCGAGGGCTTCTTGCACGTCGAGACGCCGCTGCTCACCCGCAGCCCCCCCGAGGGCGCGCGCGACTACGTGGTGCCGGCGCGCGAGCGCCCGGGTTACGTCTACGCGCTGCCGCAATCGCCGCAACTGTTCAAGCAGATGCTGATGGTGGCGGGCGTCGAGCGCTACTTCCAGATCGCCCGTTGTTTCCGCGACGAGGACCTTCGGGCCGACCGCCAACCCGATTTCCCCCAGCTCGACCTGGAGATGGCCTTCGTCGACGTCGACGACGTGCTGTCGCTGAACGAGGCGCTCATGGCGTACGTGGTGCAGGCCGCCACCGGCGCGCACGTCGCCACGCCGTTCCCGCGCCTAGGGTACCGCGACGCCATGGACCGCTACGGCTCGGACAAGCCCGACCTGCGCTTCGGCCTCGAACTCGTCGACCTCGACGGGCTCTTCGCCGACACGGGGCTGCGGGCCTTCCGGGCCGCGCTGGACGCCGGCGGCGCGGTTCGTGGCCTGCACCTACGCGCAGCGCAGGCCACGAACCTCTCGCGGCGCGACATCGAGGGCCTCGAAGCCCACGCCAAGCGCTACGGGGCGCACGGCCTGGCGTGGCTGCGTCGCAGCGACGACGGCTTCACCGGGCCGCTGGCGAAGGCGCTCACCGAGCACGAGCGCGAGGCGCTGGGCCGGATGGCCAGCGACGCGGGTGACCTGCTGCTCCTGGTCGCCGGCCCCTGGGCCACGGCCTGCACGGCGCTGGGAGCGGTGCGTCTGCGGCTGCGCGAACAGTTGCAGCTGCCGCTCGACACCAGCGCCCCCAGCTTCGCCTGGGTGCTGGACTTCCCGCTGTTCGAGCACGACGAGGCCGGGGCCTGGACCTCGATGCACCACCCCTTCACCAGCCCGCGCGAGACCGACCTGGCGCGCCTCGAACAAGACCCGGCCAGCGTGCGCGCCAAAGCCTACGATCTGGTGATGGACGGCTTCGAGGTCGCTGGCGGCTCGATACGTATCCACCGGCGCGACGTGCAGGAGCGGGTGTTCGCGGTCCTGGGCATGGACAGCGAGGAAGCTCGGTCGCGCTTCGGCTTCTTCCTCGACGCGCTGCGCTTCGGTGCCCCACCGCACGGCGGCATCGCCTGGGGTCTCGACCGGCTGGTGATGCTCCTGGCCGGCGCCCGCAGCCTCCGCGACGTGATCGCCTTCCCCAAGAACCAGCGCGGCGTCGACCCGCTCACCAACGCGCCCGCACCAGCCGACCCGGCCCAGTGGGCCGAGCTCGGGCTCGCGCTTGCGGGCGAAGGCGCCACGAGCGCCGCCGCGACCACCGAGTCGACGTCGTGATCCCGCTCGTCATCCTCGACCTCGACGGCACCGTGATCGGTGCCTCGGGGCAGGTCGCGTCCCGCGTCTGGGAAGCCGCCGACGCGGCGCGCGCCGCGGGCGTGAAGATCGCTGTCTGCACCGGCCGCCCGGCCTTGGGTGTGGCGCTGCGGGTAGCGCGGCGACTGGGCCCGAACGTGCCGCACGTGTTCCAGTCCGGGGCGCACATCGCCTTCACCGACGGCGAGACCCTCGTGGTCTCCTCGCTGCGCGAGGCGGCGGCGCTGAAACTGGTGCGACACGCTCGCGCGCTCGGCTTGGTGCTCGAGCTCTACACGCCCAACAACCTCTACGTCGAGCGTCGCACCGCGCTGAGCGAAGCGCACGCCGCCATGATCGGGGTGGGCGCTCTTGTGCGCGATCTCGCGGAGGTGGCGCAGAACGAACCTGTGATCCGCGCGCAGTGGGTGCTCACGCTTGATCAGGAACCGGCCGCCATGGCGCTCGAGGTACCAGACGTGCACGTGAGCCGCGCGCCCAGCCCGGCGCAACCCGGCACGCTGTTCGTCAGCTTCACGCGCAAGGGAACGTCGAAGGGATCGGCCGTCGCGACCCTGTGCAAGCACCTGCGGGTGCCGCTCGAGAAGGCCATGGCGGTGGGCGACAGCAGCGGCGACCTGCCGATGTTGGAGCTGGTGGGGTACCCGCTGGTGACGGCCAACGCCGAAGCGCCGCTGCTCGAGCGCTTCCCAGCGGTGGGCAGCGTCGAGGACGGCGGCGTCGTCGAGGCGCTGCGGTTGGCGCTGCGCGGCCCGCGGGCCGTGCCACGCACGGCGGTCGGGTAGGCTCGGTGCCATGATCCCGGTACGCATCGCCGCGCTCCCCGACCACGTGGGAGCCCAAGTCGAGGTGCGCGGCTGGCTGACCAGCGCGCGCTCCTCGGGCAAGATCGCCTTCCTCCAACTGCGCGACGGCAGCGGCTTCGTGCAAGCGGTGGTGTCGCGCGCCGACGTCGGCGACGACGCCTTCGCGCTGGCGCGGGGGTTGACGCAGGAGTCGGCCGTGCTGGTGCGCGGCGAGGTACGCGCCGACGCGCGCTCGCCCTCGGGCGTCGAGCTGTTCGTGCTGGGGATCGAGCAGCTGGCCGGCTCCGCCCACTACCCCATCACGCCCAAGGAACACGGCGTCGACTTCCTCATGGAGCACCGCCATCTGCACCTGCGGCACCGCGGCCCATGGGCCATCATGCGGGTGCGCGACGAGCTCGAGCGGGCCATCCACGACTTCTTCGCCGAGCGCGGCTTCGTGCGCTTTGACGCCCCGTTCTTCATGCCCACCGCCGTCGAGGGCACCACCAATCTGTTCGAGATCGAACTGTTCGAGGAGGAGAAGGCCTACCTGTCGCAGTCCGGCCAGCTCTACGCGGAGGCGGGGGCGTTCGCGCTGGGTGCGGTGTACACCTTCGGACCCACCTTCCGGGCCGAGAAGAGCAAGACCCGTCGTCACCTCCTCGAGTTCTGGATGGTCGAGCCCGAGGTCGCCTTCCTGGAGCACGACGGCAACGTCGCGCTGCAAGTCGAGCTGGTGGCCTACCTGGTGGGACGCGTGTTGGAGCGGCAGGCACGCGCGCTCGAGCTGCTCGGGCGCGACCCGAGGCGGCTCGAACCGAGCGCCGAGGGCGGCTTCCCGCGGCTCAGCTACGACGAGGCGCTGGCGCTCTTGGCGGACGCCGGCACGCCGCTCGAGTGGGGCGAGGACTTCGGCGCCCCGCACGAGACCCTGCTGGGCGAGCGCTTCGACCGGCCGGTGGTGATCGAACGCTACCCGACGGCCATCAAGGCCTTCTACATGGAGCCGGTGCCGGACGACCCGAGCCGGGTCCTGTGCAACGACATGCTTGCCCCCGAGGGCTACGGCGAGATCATCGGCGGGTCGCAGCGCATCCACGATCTGGCCTTGCTGGAGCGGCGTATCGCGGAGCACGACCTGCCGCGCGCCGCCTTCGACTGGTACCTCGACCTGCGCCGGTACGGCAGCGTGCCGCACAGCGGCTTCGGTCTCGGCATCGAGCGCACCTTGGCC
The DNA here is from genome assembly GCA_003567075.1 of Trueperaceae bacterium. Taxonomy (GTDB): domain Bacteria; phylum Deinococcota; class Deinococci; order Deinococcales; family Trueperaceae; genus CSSed10-48. Next base: position 12,762 of record PXAU01000213.1, on the reverse strand, counting down.
TGGATCACGGGGGTGCATCACCTGCGCGAGGTGATCCCGTTCCCACGCATGCTGACGCGCATGTACCCGTGAGCATCTGCTCGCGCACGTGCGTCTCGGCTCCGCGCACGTGACGCCACCTCAGCGAAGCGCCACCTGGCCCCACAGGCTGGTGGCGGGGGCGCCGTCGACGACGACCCGAACCTGGTCCGCTCCGTGCGCGAGCGCCGTCTCCTCGAGCGAGCGGAGCGCCGCGACCTCGGCCATCAGCTCGAGCCCTGGCCCTTCGCGCAAGGCTGGCACGTCGACCACCGCCACGCGTCGACGCTGCGCCTCGTAGCTCTGCACGTGCGGCGCTGCGACCGTAGGGGGCCAGTTCCCCTCGGCGACGAGCACCTCGCGCAGCGCCGCCAAGGCCGCGCCCAGACGCGCGTCGACCACGTCCACCACCTCGACCTCGACCAGCAAGGTACGCCGCAGGCCGTCGCGATCGACCACCACGATCGGGACGTCCGTCGTTGCGGGCACGGGCCGCGGCTGGCCGACCAGCAGGTTCGCTGGGGGACGCACCGGAGCGCTGGCCGTCGCGGCCTCCCAGATCCAGGCCACGCCGCTCCCGAGCAGCAGCAGCGCTACCAGCACGTGGGGTCGCAGCACCACGGTGCTCCAGGCCCGACGCTGACGCGGTGCCGTCACGGCAGCATGCCACCGCTGGTGGCGACCGTGGCGAGCGTCGCCGCCAGCAGCTGGGCGAAGCCCGGGTCCCGCAGATCGGCGGGACCGACCTCGAGCACTAGGCCGCGACCGGCCGCGCCCGTCAGGACCGCCACCGGAGCGGCCCGCGGCGGCGACACCTGGTACCCACCGGCGTCGCGCAACGAGGCCGCCATGCTCTCGGCGTAGCGGGCGCCGAGCTCCAAGTCCACGATCAGCTCGAGCAACACCTGCCTCCGAACGGCGTCGGTCTCGGGACGATCCACCAGCGCCTCGGCGTTGAAGCGCACGGCGTCCTCCAGGGCCCGCAGGTCGGTCGCTTCCCCGAGGTGATAGAGCCGAAGGCTGCCTGGCGGCAGGTCGGCCACCTGGATCGACACGAACACGCGCGCGCCGGTCCCGAGTGCCGAACGCTCGGCGACCGCCGGCAGCGCCGGGCCGCTGCGCGTGAGGACGACGTCGAAGCCGGCCCGTTCGAGCCGCTGCGCCGCCACGCGCGCGACGTCCAGCGTCAACTCGGCCGCCTCGTCGGCCGCCATGCCCGTGCCCACGGCCGGATCGAGCACCACCCGCGCCGCCTCGACGGCCGCCGGCGTCTCCGGGGCACCGGGACCAGCGCTGGCGAAGCTGACCACGACCGCGAAGCCGCCACCGTCGGGGAGTTCGGTCCAGTCGACACGCACCTCCGGCGCCAACTGGATCCGCACGTCGACGTCGCCGCCAGCGGGCACCACGTCCGCCCGAACGAAGCCGCTGCCGACGAAACTCTGGGCGCTGGCGACGTCGCTGCGCTCGAAGCGCAGATGCAGGGTCTGCACCGTCTCGTTGAAGAAGCTCGTGACGCGCGTGGGCGTGGATGCGCGCAGCACCAGCCGCTCGCTTCGGTCGCTCCCTTCGAGGCTGGCGCTGATGCGTGCCCGCGGCGCCACCACGATCACCTGGTTGCGCTCCGGTACGAAGCTCACCCGGGCGCCAAGCGCCTCGGCGACGACCTTGACGGGGACGTACGACTCGACCCCGCGACGCACCGCCGCGGGTCCATCCCGCGCGATCCCGTCGACGCGTAGCGCGTCCCCGAGCGTCGTGGCGCCGGCCGGGTCGTCGACCGAGCGCACCTGCACGATGCGGCCGCCGAGCGCGAAGGTGACGCGCTGCGAGGTCAGGTCGACGTCGAGCCTGGCGCCGAGCGCCTGTGCCAGAGCGCCCGCCGGAGCGTAGGTAGTGCCGGGTACCAGGTCGGCGCTGACGCCGGCCACGTCCAGACCGTTGACCACCAGCTGCGGTTGGGCTGCGACCACACCCGTGAGCAGCACCACCAACAGCGCGCTTCGGCAGCGACCGATCACGTCAGCGCCTGCCCCGCAGGGCGCGATCCATCTCGCGCTGAGCGTCGCGCGCGGCGGCGGCCTGACGCTTGTCGTGGCGTTTGCGGCCGCGTGCCAGTGCGAGCTCGAGCTTGGCGCGCCCGTCCTTGAAGTAGAGCTTGAGCGGCACCAGCGTCAGGCCTCGGCGCTCGACCGCGGCGCGCAACTCGTCGAGTTGGCGGCGGTGCAGCAGCAGCTTGCGGGCTCGGTCGGGGGCGTGGTCGTTGTAGCTCGCCTCCTCGTAGCCGGGGATGGTGGCGCCCTCGAGGAAGGCCTCGCCGCCACGGAAGCGGGCGTAGGCCTCGGCGATCGAGCCGCCCCCTCGACGCAGCGACTTGACCTCGCTACCGGTCAACACGAGCCCGGCTTCGATGCGTTCGAGCAGATCGTAATCGTGCCTGGCGCGGCGGTTGCTGAGCATGAATCAGGTCTCCCCGGCAGCATGATACGGCCTGCGCGCGCAGCGAGCGGCTCCGCGCGCCACCCGCGCCCTCCGAGCCACGTCTGCAGCGACCACGCCGCGCGCCCTAGGCCCTACTCCAGCAGCACGTCGACGTCGTACGGATCGACATCCACCCGCACCTGCACGCCATCGCCCGGACGCCGGTCGAGACGCTGCAGCCACGACGCCAGCCGTTCGTCATCCGCTGCCCGCAGGAACAGATGCACCGTGTAGCGGTCGCGGACGCGCGCCACGCCGGTGGCGACGGGACCGAGCAACGCCTCGTCGGCCACCCCGGCGGTGCGCAGGGTGGCGGCGGCCGTCTTGGCGGACGCGTGGGCCCGCGCGCGATCGCGATGGCTGTACTGCACCCGCGCCCAGCGACTGCTGGGGGGGTAGCCGAAACGCGCGCGCCGCGCGCTCACCTCGGCCCCGCAAGCCGCCACCGCCGCCGCGACGTCCGGTGCCTGGAGCGCCTGGTAGATCGGATGCTCCGGACGGAAGGTCTGGACCAGCAGCAACGGTCGCCGCTCACCGCCCAGCTCCGCGGCCTGCAGCAGCGTGCGCAGTGCCAGCTCCTCGGCTCGGAAGTCCTCGTGGCCGAAGAGCGCGTCGGCCAGGGTGAACGCCAGCAGCGACAGGACCGGCGGTGGCGCCATCCGCAGCACGGCGCTGGTGCCGACAACCACACCGCTGGCGCCGGCCATGAAGTCGCGCAGGTCGGGCCGATGGTCGGCGTCCACCTGCCACACGGGCAGTCCCCCGACCACCCGCTCGACCTCCCTCGCCACCCACTCCGTGCCCGACCCGGGCAGCGGCGCCAGCTCGCGCTCACCGCAGTGGGCGCAGCCACCCGGGGCGGGCTGCGCGTGGCCGCACTGGTGGCAGCGGAGCCGCTCGCGGCTGGCGTGCCACCGCAGCGGCAGGTCGCAGTGCGGGCACATGACGGGGCTGCCGCAGGCGCGGCAGGCGAGGCCCGCGGCGAAACCGCGGCGGGGCACCACCACGAGCGCTTGCCGCTGTCGCTCGGCCACCTGCCCCAGCACCCGGATCAGGTCGGGGCCGAGCGGCCAGGTCGCGCTCTGGCGCAGGTCGGAGGTGACGAGCCGCGGCGACGGGTAGGGCCACGTGAGCACGCGATCGGGCCGGAGCGCCCGCAGCTCGGTGGTCGCCAGCGGGTCGTACCAGGCGATCTGGGCGCTGGCCGCCTCGGCCAGCACCTCGGCGTCGCGACGCGCCACGCTGCGCGTGCCCGACGCCAGCTTGTAGCTCGGGCTGGCGGCGTCCCAGACGTGGACCTGGGCGAGGCGCGGCAACGGTGCACTGAGCACCGGGTAGGTGCCGACCAGCGCGAGCGGCGTGCCGCTGGCTACCTCGCGCCACAGCGCCGCGCGTTGCTCCGGCGAGTGCTCAGCGCGCAGCGTCAAGGTCGGCACCAGCCGCGCCAGCGCCGCTGCGAGCGCGTCGATGGCTGCCGTCTCGGGCACCACCACAAGGGCCTGATGCCGCGCCTGCACGACCGAGCGCACCTCGGCCAGCAGCGCAGCGCGCCGCAGGTCGGCACGCCCACCGTGCACGAGCGCACGTCGCGACTCGGCCAGCGCCGGCTCGCCGGGCTCCTGCCCGTTGCGCACCTCGCTCAGCGCCCACGGCGGCCCCGGCGGCGGGACCTCCAGCTCGTCGTACGCGGCGTACGCTTTCGCGACCAGGGCGCGCACGGCGCTCACCGGCACGTCGGCCGCGCGCGCCAGCTCGGCGCCGCTGGGGCTGGGGCCGTGCTCCTCGAGCCAGGCCAGGGCGCGGCGCTGCGCGGCGCGCGGCTGACCGTCGAGGCCAGCGTCGGCCGGCCGCGTGGCCTGCAGCATGCGGTGGCGGCGGGGGCGCACGCGCACCCGCTCCTGCAGCAACCCGTGCTCGCGCCAGGTCGCGACGAGGTCGGCGGGGAACGCGGTCGCGTCCCGCCAGGAGGAGGCGGCGAGCGCCTCGGCGTGTTCGGCGAAGGCGTCGGCCTCGACCCCATCGAGGCGCCGCACCTCGTGATCGAGCGGGTCGTCGAGCCCGACGGGCACCATCGTGGCCAACGCCAGCCCAACGGGCGCGGCGCTGCGCGCTGCCTGGCCGGCGATCATGCGGCGGGCCGACGGCAGCAGCCAGGGCGCCTGGTCGAGGCAGGCGACCGCCTCGCGCAGCTCCAGGGCGGCGGCGACACCGACCTCGACGACCTCGGCCACCAGCCCGATGCGGACACCGCCCTGCCACGGCACCACCACCCGCACGCCCGCCTCGCCTGGCACCTCGCCGTGCGGCGCCAGGTAGCGGAACGCGGGGACGGGCAGCGGCAACCAGACGTCGAGCGCGTGCGGCACGCGGCAGTGTACCGCCGGCGCCGGTGCACGCTTCTGCTACGCTGCTCAGGTGGCACGACCGAGCGGCTCGAGTCCCGGCAGCGCCCGCCGCTACGCAGCGGCCGGCGTCGATCTGCAGGCTTCCGAGGCGACCATGCGGCGCATCGACGAGGCCGTGCGTTCGACCTACACCCCGCACGTGCTGGCTGGCATCGGCTCGTTCGGCGGCCTGTACGCGCTGCCCGACGACGTGCCCGAGCCGGTGTTGGTGGCGTCGACCGACGGCGTCGGGACCAAGACGATGCTGGCCACCGCCCTGGGCCGCTTGGACGCCATCGGCCGCGACATCGTCAACCATTGCGTGAACGACATCCTGGTGCAGGGCGCGCGGCCGCTGTTCTTCCTCGACTACGTCGCCAGCAGCAGGCTCGAGCCGGCGCAGGTGGCGGCCGTCGTGGACGGCGTCGCGTCGGCCTGCCGCGAGGCGGGCATGGCGCTGCTCGGTGGCGAGACGGCGGAGATGCCCGGCGTCTACGCGGGCGGCGAGCTCGACCTGGTGGGCACCATCGTGGGCGTGGTGTCGCGCCGTCGGATCGTCACGGGCCAGCGCGTGCGCTCGGGCGACGTGCTGCTCGGCCTGGCCTCGGGCGGTCTGCAGACGAACGGCTTCAGCCTCGCGCGGCAGGTCTTGGGGGCACACCTGCACGAGCCCCTGCACCCGGGGGGCCGCTTGGGAGAGACCATCGGCGATGCCTTGATGGCGCCGCACCGATCGTTCCAGCGAGCGCTGACACCGCTGCTGGCGACCGACCTTGTGAACGCCGCGGCCCACGTGACGGGCGGCGGCATCCCGGGGAACCTGCCGCGGGTGCTGCCGCCGGGTCTGGGTGCCGAGGTCGACCCCGCGAGCTGGACGCAGCCACCGATCTTCGACCTGCTGCAGCGTGTCGGTGAGATCGACGAGCAGGAGATGCGCCAGGTGTTCAACCTCGGCATCGGCATGCTGCTGGTGGTGGCGCCCGAGCGCGTCGACGACGCGCACCGTCTGTGCCCCGAAGCGCTGTGGACCGTCGGTCGGGTGGTCGAGGGCAGCGGGGTCCGCTTCACAACCTGAGTGTGCTTCGCGACCCGAGCCTACTTCACGGCCTGAAGCCTGCTTCACAACCCCGCGCGACCGTCCGGCCTGCGCGCGATGATTGCAACGCTAGGAGCGCAACGCCACGGCCTGTGGCAGGCTCTGGCGCGGGTGCTCGCCGTTGCTGGTCGAGCGTGGGTCGTGCAGCGGCAGCGTCACGGTGAACACCGACCCTTCGCCCGCGCGGGAGGCGACGTCGACCGTGCCACCGTGCTGTTGGACGATCCAGCGCACGATGGCGAGACCGAGGCCGCTGCCGTTGCCGCGGGTGGAGCGAGCCCCGTCGACCCGGTAGAAGCGGTCGAACAGGTGCGGGATGGCCTCGCTGGGGATGCCCGGGCCGTCGTCGAGCACCTGCAGATGCACCTCGTGGCCGCTACTGCCAAGGTCGAGGCGCACGCGCTGCGCACCGGCATTGAGCGCGTTGTGGACAAGGTTGAGGACGACCTGCTTCAGCCGTGCCGGGTCGCCCTCGACCTCGACGAGCGGCTTGGCGCAGTCGACCTCGATGGTCGCACCGCCCGTAACTGGCGCGAGCTCGTCGCGCACCGCCTCGAGCACCTCGACCAGGTTCATGGGCTCCGTGTCGATCGCGAAGCCGGCGTCGGCGCGGGCCAACTCGAGCAGGTCGTTGACGAGCTTGGCCATCCGCTCCGCTTCCTGCCGGATGACGGTGAGCGAGTCGACCTGCTCCGGGCTCGGGCGCGTACGCCGCAGCAGGTAGTTGGTGTGCCCGACGATGGCGGTGACGGGCGTGCGCAGCTCGTGGCTGGCATCGGCCGTGAAGCGGCGTTGGGTCTCGAAGGACTCCTGTAACCGGTCGAGCATGTGGTTGATCGCGACCGCCAGCGCGCGCATCTCGTCCTGGCTGGCCGGCACCGGCACGCGCTGCGACAAGTCGCGACTCGAGACCCGCGCAGCCGCCTGGGTCACGCGTTGCACGGGCGCCAGCACCTGGCGCGAGAGCCACCACACACCCAAGCCGAAGATCAGGAACGAGCCGACGACGGCCAGGCCCAGGTCCTGCGCCAACTGCTCGAGGGTGGCCTCGACGCCCGAGGCGGGCACCCCGACCATGATGGCGGCGGTGAAGGTGAGCCCTTGCGCTGGGAAGGTGATGGCGGTCAGCTCCCCCAACACCCGCAGGCGTTCGCCGTCGGGCAGGGAGGCGTAGCCGGCCATCGGCTCGCCGTCGACCAGCGCTTGCACGGTCCGGTCACCGAGGTGGTCGAGCGGCTGGTACTCGGTCGGGTTCTCGCGGAAACGGCTCGGGTCGGTGTAGGTGAAGCCGTCGCGGATGTCCTGCACGCTGCTGGGCGTGATGCCTTCGTCAGACAACAGCACGATTTGATAATAGACGTCGCCTGGCAGCTTCTGGAGACCCGTCAGGATGGCCCCCTCCGAGAGGTCGCTCAGTGCCTGCTGCGCTCGCTCCTCCACCGACGTCGACAGCGACCGCTCCGTCAGCAGGTACACCGACACGGCCATCGCCGAGAGGATGACGGCGATGAAGGCGCTGTAGAAGATCGTCAGCCGGAGGCGCAGGGTCATCCGGTGGTGCTCCCCGCTCACTCCTCGCGCAGGACGTAGCCGACGCCGCGAACGGTGTGGATGAGGCGACGTTCACCCTCGCCCTCGAGCTTGCGCCGGAGGTACCCGACGTAGACGTCGACCACGTTGCTGCCGCCGGTGTATTCGGGCCACACCTTCTCCTCGATCTCGAAGCGGTTGAAGACCTTGCCCGGGTTACGGGCGAAGAGCTCGAGCAACTCGAACTCCTTGGCCGACAGCTCGATGCGGCGCCCGTCCCGGAAGACCTCGCGACCGTCGAGGTTCATGACCAGGTCGGCCACCCGCACCTCGCCCGTCACCGCCGGGTTCACGCGCCGCAGGTGCGCCCGCACGCGCGCCAGCAGCTCCTCGATCGAGAAGGGCTTCACCAGGTAGTCGTCGGCGCCGGAGTCGAGACCGATCACCTTGTCGTCGACCGAGTCCTTGGCCGTGAGGATGATGATCGGCGTGTTGCTAGTCTTGCGTATGCGCCGTGCCACCTCGAGCCCGTCCAGTACCGGCAACATCAGGTCGAGGATGACGAGGTCCGGGTTCAGCTCGCGGAACTTCGACAAACCGGTGACGCCGTCGTACGTCACGACCGTCTCGTACTGCTCGGCCTGCAGCTCGAGATCGATGAACTTGGCGATCTCCTTCTCGTCCTCGACGATCAACACCAGAGGTTTGCGTTCCATGCCCCGATGCTGGCACAACGGCGCATGAGAACGTGCATCGCACGCCACGTGCAGCGCCTCGGCGCGCGCTCGCTCAGCTGTCGGGCGGTAGCTCGATCGTGGCCTGCACGACGAAACCGCCCTCCAGCACCGCCGCAGCCCAGGCGCGGGCGCCGGGCAACGAGTGGTCGCGCCAGTTGCCGCAGCGGCGCGGCTCGCAGCCGGGGATCGGGCCGTCGTGGTCGCGCACCGCGGCCAGGGCCGCGGTGGCCGCAGCGAGCACGTCGGCCTCGCTGGGTTCGCCCAGGACCGTGAGGTAGAAGCCGGTGCGGCACCCCATCGGCGAGGCGTCCACCAGGACGACGTCCGGCAGGTGGTCGCGCAGGTACCCGGCCAATAGGTGCTCGATGGTGTGGAGCGGGGCGGTGGGAATCTCCTGCACGTTCGGCTGCACCAGCCGCAGGTCGTACTTGCTCACCACGTCGCCGCGCGGACCCTGGTAGCGGCCCGCGGCGCGAACGTAGGGAGCCCGGACGGCGGTGTGGTCGAGGTCGAACGAAGCGACGCGGGTCGGAGTGGTCATGCCCTCGAGTCTACCGGCGTCGCGCCGCAGGCATGGGTTCGTCCGGTAGAATGCGGCGCTGCGGCGCGTCGTCTCCGTGTACGCACCCAGCTATCTCACTCGTGCGAAGGCGGTCCGAACCGTGCGCGAACGCGTCGCTCTCTTCATCGATGGCAGCAACCTCTACAACGGCATGCGCGAGAACCTGCAGAACACCCGCGTGAACCTGCAGGAGTTGATGCGGCAACTCGTCAACGGGCGTCGGCTCGTGCGCTGCTACTACTTCAACGCCCCGCTCACCGAGGACTACGACGAGGACCTGCGCGACGGCCAGCACCGCTTCTTCGAGTCGCTCCGGCGCATCCCCTACGTGACCGTTCGGCTCGGTCGGCTGCACCGCCGCCACGATGGCTCGCTGGTCGAGAAGGGGATCGACGTGGCGATCGCGGTCGAGGCCCTGTCGTTGGCCCATCGCGGCGGCTACGACTGTTGCCTGCTGGTCTCGGGCGACGGCGACTACGTGGAGCTGGTCGAGGCGATCAAGCGCAACGGTCAGCACGTCGAGTGCGCCATGTTCAAGAACCAGTCCGCCGGCATCCTGCTCGAGCACGCCGACGTGTTCCGGCCGCTCGACGAGCTCGACTGGACCAAGATCGTTTTTTGACCAACACCCGCACGACGGCCGCACGAGGCCAGCACCGCGCCCGCACGACGCCCACACGGGCCGGCCGAGGCCTGCCCTGGCGGCAACGTGGGCGTATAGCCGTACCCCCACCGGTGGTATCCTGCAGCCGAGGTCCACGAGGACCAGTCGTACCTGAGGAGGCCCCATGCGCACTGTCATCACCCTTCTAGCCGCCGCCAGCCTGAGCGTCGCGTTCGCACAGGACTACGTCTTCGGCATCAACTTCGACGCCGGCGGGAAGTTCGACGATTCCTTCAACCAGTTCACCTGGCAAGGCATGGTGCAGGCGATCGACGAGCTGCGCGCCGAGTTCGGGCTCGAGATCGACCTGCTCGAGTTCGAGGGCACGCCCGAGACGTCTGCCAGCGGTCTGCGCACAATGGCCGGCGCCGGCGCCGAGCTGATCGTGGCGCCGGGCTTCAACCAGGCCGACCCGATCGCCGCGGTCTCAGCCGAGTTCCCCGACACGGCCTTCGTGCTCATCGACGCCGTCGTCGAGGGCCCCAACATCCGCTCGGTGCTGTTCAAGGAGCAAGAGGGCTCGTTCCTGGTCGGCTACATCGCCGGCTCGCTCTCGCAGACCGGCGTCGTCGGCTTCGTCGGCGGCATGGACATCCCGCTCATCCGCGCCTTCAACCTGGGCTACGAGGAGGGCGTCTTGTACGCCTGCCCCGATTGCACCGTGCTCAGCAACTACGTGGGCGTGACCCCGGCGGCCTGGAACGATCCCGCGCGGGCGAAGGAGATCGCCACCAGCCAGCAGGCGCAGGGCGCCGACATCATCTATGCGGCTGCCGGTGGCTCGGGCCGCGGCGTGATCGACTTCGTCACCGAGACCATGTGCTACCGCCCCACCGCGCCCCTGCGCGAGACCCCGCTCGCGGCGCAGCTGGCCCAGATCCCGCCCTACCCCGCCTACGAAGCCGCCTGCGAGGGCGCGCAGCCGCTGTTCTTCATCGGTGTGGACGACAACCAGAACCCGCTCGGTGACACCGACGGCGACCCCAACACCCTCAACCACGGCCTCACCTCGATGCTCAAGCGCGTCGACGTGGCCTCCTACAACGCCGTCTACGACATCGTCGAAGGCACCTTCGAGGCCGGCACGGTGGTGCTGGGCCTGGCCGAGGGGGGCGTCGGCTTCGCGCTCGACGAGTACAACGAGGCGCTCATCCCCGAGGCGCTCCTGGTGGAGCTGCAGGTGATCCAGGACATGATCCTCTCCGGCCAGCTGCAGGTGACGGACTACCGGGCACAGTGAAGCGAGCGGCGTGGGAGGCTCCTGAGGAGCGCTCCACGCCCGTCTCCGCGAGCGAAGGGCGGCGCGACGCGCGCCGCCCTTCGTCGTGCCGCACCCGGCCGTGCCGGCACCGCCTGCTACCATGGGGAGTGCAGGGCGGGCCACCTGATCGCGGGGGCACTGCGCCCCTGAGGAAAGTCCGGGCACCGTAGGGCAGGGTGCCAGCTAACGGCTGGGCGCGTAAGGCGACGGCACGTGCAACAGAGAGCAGACCGCCGGTCCCGGGCCCAGGTCCGGCGACCGGTAAGGGTGAAACGGTGCGGTAAGAGCGCACCAGTGCCCGTGGCAACACGGGCAGCTAGGTAAACCCCACCCGGTGCAAGGTCCGATAGGGAGAGAGGGCTTGCCCGGCCCGCTACCATCTCCGGGTCGACCGCAACAGGCGCGCGGCGACGCGCGTCGCAGAGAGATGATCAGGCGAGGCAGCCGTTCGCGGCCGCCTCCGACAGAACCCGGCTTATCGGCCCACCTGCCGACGGCGCCGGCGAGTCCGCTCGCCGGCGCCGTCGTCGTGTCTGGGGCCCGGCTCGGACGGTGCTGGTGGGAGCTGCCGCCGCCTCGGTGGGAAGGCTGGCGACGAGGGTGGAGTGAGATGAGTATTACGTGGGAGTTCGTGGGAAAGTGTGGTAGACTCCGACATCGCCCGAGGAGGCCCGCGCCGACCCATGCAAACCGCTCCCCGTCGCCTCAACTCGCCCATCCGGCAGCCCTGCGGCCGGGGTGCGGCGGCGACCATCGGTGGGAGGGGGTGGGTGCGTGCCCTTCGGTGAGTACCGCTACGCGGTCGACGACAAGGGACGCGTCATCGTCCCGCCCGCCTTCCGCGACTTCGTCGAGGACGGCATGGTCATCACGCGCGGCATGGAAGGGTGTCTTTACATCTTCCCCATGAGCGCCTGGGACCGCATCGAGCAGCGGCTCGAGCAACTGCCTCTGACCGACCGCGAGGCGCGCGACTTCGTGCGCTTCTTCTACTCCGGCGCCGCCAAGGCCAAACTCGACGGCGCCGGCCGCGTGACCCTCCCCCCCACGCTGCGCGAGTTCGCGCAGGCGCAGGGGGGCGTGATCGTCGCGGGCGCCCCCAACCGCCTCGAGGTCTGGAGCGACGAGCGCTGGAGCGCCAACCTCGAGCGCGTGATCGAGGAGCCACCGGCGCCGGAGCTGCTGCGGGAGCTGGTCGGATGAGCCCCGCTGGCGCCGCCGTCGCGCACGTGCCCGTCATGCTCGAACGCTGCCTCGAGGCCTTGGCCCCGCAGCCCGACCAGTGGCTGGTCGACGCCACCTTCGGGGCCGGCGGCCATGCGCGCGCGCTGCTGGCGCGCGGCGCCAAGGTGGTCGGCATCGACCAGGACCCTGCGGCGCTGGCGCACGCCGAGGCGCTTCGGCGCGACCTTCACACCGCCGGCGTGCTCGACCCGGGCGAGCGCTTCCGCTTCGCACGCGGCAACTTCGCCGATCTCGGCGCCCACCTGGAGGGGCTCGGGTTGCCCTCGCGGGAAGGCGTCCACGGCGTGCTGCTCGACCTGGGCGTCAGCTCGATGCAACTCGACGAGGGCGAGCGCGGGTTCGCCTTCCGGCACGACGGTCCGCTCGACATGCGCATGGGCGGCGAGGGGCCCTCCGCGGCAGACGTCGTCAACACCTGGAGCTTCGAGGAGCTCGCCGCAGCCCTGCATCGCTACGGTGAGGAACGCCATAGCCGACGCCTGGCGCGCGCCATCGTGAGCGAACGCGAACGCGCCCCGATAACCACCACGGGCGGGCTGGCCGACGCGCTCCAGCGCGCCTACCCCGGTGGCCCGAGGCGCGATCACCCCGCGCGCCGCACCTTCCAGGCGCTGCGCATCGTGGTCAACGACGAGCTCGGGGCCTTGGAGCGCGGCCTGGCGGCCGCGGCCACCGCCTTGGCCGTCGATGGGCGGCTGGTGGTGCTGGCGTACCACTCGCTCGAGGACCGCCTGGTGAAGCGCGCCCTGCGCGAGCGCAGCGATCTGGAGCCGCTCACCAAGCG
>PXAU01000197.1 GCA_003567075.1 Trueperaceae bacterium | reverse complement strand
GGCTCGAAGGTCTCGCGCACGTCGAGGCCCTCGCCGGGCGTGTCGTCGACCTCGAACAGCACGTCGCCGTTGGGCGCGACCACGGCCATGTAGACGTCGAACTCGCTGCTGCGAAGGTAGAGCTCGACGGGCGCGCCTGCGGTGAACGAGCGCTCGATGAGGTGGAAGTACTCGCCGCTCGAAAGCGTCTGGTCCCCAGGCTGCAACGTGCCGCCGACGGTCTCGCTGTGTGGGGGCAGTACGCTGGCCGGCGGCCCAACGAAGGGATCGGTTGCGCGCGGCGGTGCTTGTGGTTGGACGGGGGCCGCGCCACCGGGCGCTGGCGCAATCGCGAAGGGGCCGCTCGGCGAGGGCGCGACACCGGGACGGATGTCGAGCTGGTAGAACCCGGTTTCGCCGGGGAAGGCGGAGGTGACGATCAGCAGGTAGGTGCCGGTCTGGGGAGGGACGAGGGTCTCGCGTACGTCGAGGCCCTCGCCGGGGGTGTCGTCGACCTCCAGGACGACATCGCCGTTGGGCGAGAGGACCGCCAGGAAGACGTCGAACTCGCTGCTGTGCAGGTACAGCTCGACAGGCACACCGGCATCGAAGCTGCGCTCGATCACGTTCAGGTACTCGCCGCTGTCGAAGCGATCGTCGCTCGGCCGCAAGGCCCCCGTGACGGTTTCACCCATACCCGTCGGGTCCACGCGGACCGGGTCAGGCGGTGTCGCGGTCGGCCGGGCCGCGATGTCCAGCCGGTACGCGCCGGTTTCGCCGGGGAAGGCGGAGGTGACGATCAGCAGGTAGGTGCCGGTCTGGGGAGGGACGAGGGTCTCGCGCACGTCAAGGCCTTGGCCGGGGGTGTCGTCGACCTCGAGGACGACCTCGCCGAGCGGGTCGATGACGATGAGGTAGACGTCGAACTCGCTGCTGCGCAGGTACAGCTCGACCGGCACGCCGGCTTCGAACCTGCGCTCGACGACGTCGACGAACTCGCCGCTCGCGAGGGTCTCGGCGCCGGGCCTGAGTGCGCCCGTGATCGTGTCGCCTCCGGGTACCGGAACCGGCGTTGGCGGCACCGGGACCGGCGTGGGAACCGGCGCTGGTGTTGGTGGTGGTGCTGGTGTCGGCGCCGGCGCTGGTGTCGGTGGCGGTAATGGCGTCGGTGGCCGGACCGCGTCGTACCCACCCGAGCGGTCGACGTTCGGGACGTGCGCCGCGATCAGCGGCAGCGCCAGCGTCAGCGGCCTTAGCAGGTTCTGCTCCTCGAACATGCGCACCGTGCGCTGGATCTTGAAGGTCGGCACGGCGACCAAGAGGCCGCGCTCATCGAAGGCGCCACCGCCCGAGTTGCCCCCCGAGATGCGCGCGTCCGTCTTGAGCCACTGCTTGCCGCCGGTCATGAAGTCCTCGCCCACCCAGCCGCTGATGATGCCGGTCGTGACGGTGACCGTGGCGCCACCGATGCCTGGGTAACCGACGACGGTGATCGGGTCGCCGGGCATCAGGGTGTTGGCGTCGCCCAAAGGCACGGTGGGGAAGCGCGTGCCGGCCGGTAGCGGCGATTCGTCGGCCAGGAGCTCGATCCTGATGATGGCCAGGTCGTGGCGCGCATCGCCGGCGATGAAGCGCGCCCAGTAGGCGTGCTGGGGTTCGCGGTCGGGGTTCTGGGGGTCGGTGACACGGATCGCGTGCCAGGTGTAGAACTGGCCGCTGGCGTCGTCGCCGACGACGTGGTAGTTGGTCAGGACGAAGCCGTCGGGGCTGATGATGCTGCCCGAGCCGCTCGTACCGACCGTGCGGCCAGCATCGACGTCGAAGGGCAGCACCTCCACGACGGCCGCCAGGATCCGTTCGCGCACCTCGCGCGGCAAGGCCTGCGCGGCGGCGATGGAGGGCACGGAGGCCAGGACGAAGAGCACGAGCAGGCTGAGGGCCAGGAACCGGGTACGCATGGGCACCTCCGCAGCGCGCTTCTGAAAGGTCTACGCGCTACACCCGTCACGTCGGGGTCACCCTCCAGGCTACTCGACCGGCGCGCTAAGGGTGACGCATTTGCTCCCCGGGGGACATGGCCGGTCGGGCGCCGCCCACTGCTGGGCGCCGCCCACTGCTGGGCGCCGCCCACTGCTGGGCGCCGCTCACTGCTGTGCGCCGCTCACTGCTGTGCGCCGCTCGCGGCCTAGCGTGTCCGGCGCCCACCAACAGCCACAAGAACGGCGCCCAGGGACGTGCCCTGGGCGCCGCGTGATCGTCAACGTGCTGACGACGCAGGAACTCAGTAGCGGCCGCGACCGCCCATCGAGGGAGCGGCGGCGCGCGTGACCTTGACGTTCTTCGCCTGCGGGCCCTTTGCGCCCTGCTCGACGTCGAACTCGACCTCGTCGCCTTCGTTCAGGTTCCGGTAGCCATCACCGACGATCGCCGAGAAGTGGCAGAAGACGTCCTTGCCACCGCCCTCGACGGCGATGAATCCGAAGCCCTTTTCCGCGTTGAACCACTTGACAGTACCTGTAGCCATGCCTTTACCTAATCTTCCTGGCCGTGGAGGTTTGAGCCCCCACCGTCCTCTACGTCCGAGCCGGCAGGCCCGGGCCCAAGAGATCGCCACGGATTGGCTTCCTTCCTGGACGCCGTACGATACGCGCTGGCGCCGCAGAACGCAAGTGGTTCGCGAACCGATGCCCCTGGGCAGCGGCTGCCCGGCGCTTGGTTCGGTGCCCACACTCCCATGTGCCCAGGCCGGGTAGGCTCGCTCGCATGAGCAGCGTCAGCGTGCCCCACCGCAGCGAGGTCTCGGTCACCGAGACCTGGGACCTCTCCAGCCTCTTCCCTGACCAGGTCGCTTTCGAGGCTGCCGTGGACGCCACCGACGCGGACGTGGCGGCACTGGCCGCACGGCGCGGGCAGCTGACGGCCTCGGCGGCGGCGTTCGAATCGGCCTTGGCGGCGTACTCGGATGTCGTCGCCAGCAGCGCCCGGGTGCGCGCCTTCGCCTTCCTCCCCACCACCGTCGACCAGAGCGACGACGCGGCCCGGCGCATCGCCGGCCGGACGATGGCGCGGATCGCCCGCTGGCGTCAGACGCTCGCGTTCGTCAGGCCGGAGCTGCTCACCTTGTCACCCGAGCAGCGCCGCGCCTTCCTGCGGGAGCGACCGGGCCTGGAGCGCTTCGAGCCCTTCCTGGCGCGGCTCGAGGCCGAACGCCCGTTCGTGCGCACGGTGGAGGTCGAGGACGTCCTGGCTGGAGCGGGCGCGCCGATGCGCCAGTTCGAGCGCGCCTACGCCGCCCTCACCGCGGGTGACCTGCGTTTCGCGCCCGTGCGCCTAGGCGGCGAGGAGCGCGAGGTGGCGCCGAGCACCGTCCGCGGTTTGGAGTCGAACCCGGAGCGCGAGGTGCGCCGCCAGGCCTGGACCTCGTTCGCCGACGGCTACCTGAGCCACCGCGATACCCTCGCCGAGCTCTACCTGGGCCGGGTGCAGCAGCAGGCGTTCGAGGCGCGCGCCCGCGGCTACGCTTCGGGCGAGGCCGCGGCCTTGGCCCGGATGCACGTCCCCGTGGAGGTGCTGGACGCGACCCTCGCCGCCTTCGAGCGACGCCTGCCGGTCTGGCACCGCTACTGGGCGGTCCGTCGCAGGCTGGTGGGCGTGGCGCGGTTGGAGCCCTGGGACGTGTTCGCGCCGCTGGGTCGCGAGCGCTTTCAGGTCGACTACGAACGGGCGGCCGGTTGGATCGTCGACAGCGCCGCGCCCCTGGGCGAGGCGTACATGGCGCGACTGCGTACCGGGCTGCTGGAGCAGCGCTGGGTCGATCGTCCGGCCAACCGGGGCAAGCGCGAAGGCGCCTTCTGTGCCGCCAGCCCCGGCAGCCCGCACCCGTTCGTGTTCGTGAGCTACACCGGCGACCTGGCTGCCGCCAGCACGCTGGCGCACGAGTTCGGTCACGCCATGCACGCCGACCTGAGCTTCGCCGTGCAGGACCCGCTCGACGGCGTCGATGCGCTCTCCATGACGGTGGCCGAGACCGCCTCCAACGCACAGCAAGCGCTGTTGCGGGCGCACCTGCTGGCCGGCGAAGCGCGCACCCGGCCCGGGTTCGAGATGGCGGTGTTGGAGGAGGCGCTGCTCAACTTCCATCGCTACTTCTTCGTGATGCCCATCCTCGTTCGCTTCGAGCGCGAGGTGCACGCCCGCGTCTGGCAGGGTGACGTGCCCACCGGCGCCGAGATGGTGACCCTGCTGCGCGACCTGTTCCAGGAAGGCTACGGCGAGGCCATCACCGGCGACGAGCGTGTCGGCATCGCATGGGCGCAGTTCGCGCACCTGTACGTGCCCTTCTACACCTTCCAGTACGCGGTCGGGATCGCGGCGGCGGCGGCGCTCAGCGCCCGCATCGGGGCGGGCGCGGCGGGCGCGGCGGAGGGGCTCTTGGCCTTCATGCGCGCCGGCGCGTCGGTGCCGCCGGTGGAGCTCTTCGCCCAGGTCGGCTTGGACGTGACCACGGCGGCACCCGTCGAGGAAGCCTTCGACGTGCTCGAAGACTACGTCGCTCGCCTCGAGGGGATGGCCGAACGGCAGTGAGCGCGTCAAGACCGCCATCGCTGCGGGTCGCCGTCGGACTCGCGCTCTGCTTCACCCTGGCCTCGTGGCCCGACCTCGAACGGCTGACCGGATCGCGTCTGCCTGGGCTGCCCGCGATCGGATCGGCCCTGGCCCAGACGCTCCCCGACCCCGCCTGGCCCGACCTCGAGCCGGCCTTCGCCTCCCACGTCTGCCCCCCGTCCGAGCGCCAGCTCGAGCCGAGGAACGCGGCCGAGCGCGCACGCTTCGAGATGCGCGCCCGTTACCGCACGGTGATGCCGGCCTTCTACGCCAAGGTTGGGCCGGAGCCGGACGCCGCCTTGCGCATGCCGGTGGAGGGGGTGCGGGTCGCGCAGGTGACGGATACCTGGCACGCGCCGCGCGGTGGCGGGCGGCTGCACGAGGGCCAGGATATCTTCGCGCCGCGCGGCACGCCGGTCCGCTCCGCCACCGCCGGCTTCGTGTACCGCATCGACGACCTGAGCCTGGGTGGCCTCTCGGTGACGGTGATCGGCGACGGCTACAGGCGCTACTTCTACACCCACCTGGAGGCGGTGCCGCCGGCGTTGCGCGAGGGCCAGCGCGTCACCACCGACACGGTGATCGGTTTCGTTGGCGCGAGCGGGAACGCGGCCGGGACGCCGCCGCACCTGCACCTGGGCGTGTACGGTGGCGATCCCTGGGCCTGCGAGTGGCGCGCCCTCGATCCGCTGCCGTTGCTGGTCGATCGCGACTGAGCCGCTGCAGCGGCCGCCCACGGCCAGGGGGCGTTCGTTTCCCTGCCGGGGACGTTCTGACCTTGCCCGGCGCGCCGCCATGGGTACGGTGGTGTGCAGGAGGTACGTTGGATGACCGCACGTCAGGAAACGAACGGGGCGCAGACCGGCAACGAGGGTAGCCCCACCACGTGGGTGTACCTGTTCGATCAACTCGAGAAGATCGAGGCCGAACGCAAGCCCAAGGACTGGGAGGCCGTCCGCACGCTGCTGGGCGGCAAGGGGGCGAACCTCTTCGAGATGACCCGTATCGGTGTGCCGGTGCCACCCGGCTTCACCGTCACCACCGAAGCGTGTAACGCCTACCTGGAGGCCGACCGCTCCTTCCCCGAGAACATGTGGGACCAGGAGGTCGAAGCGATGCGCGCCCTCGAGCGCGCCACCGGTAAGCGCTTCGGCGACGCCGAGGACCCACTGCTCGTCTCGTGCCGCTCGGGCTCGAAGTTCTCCATGCCGGGGATGATGGACACCGTCCTCAACATCGGCCTCAACGACCAGGCCGCGCAGGGGCTGGCGGAGACCACTGGCGACCCGCGCTTCGTGTTCGACGCCTACCGGCGGCTGGTGCAGATGTTCGGCTGCGTCGTCATGGGCATGCCCGACGAGCCGTTCGAGAAGGTGATCGACGAAGTCAAGCTGGCTCGCGGGATCGAGAACGACGTCGACCTCACGGCCGAGGACTGGCAGGGGATCACCGAGCGCTTCAAGCGGCTCTTCCGCGGCTTCACCGGGAACGACTTCCCGCAGGATCCGTTCGAGCAGCTCGAGCTCGCCACGCGGGCGGTGTTCAACTCCTGGTTCGGCAAGCGCGCGGTCGACTACCGCAACGCCACCAACATCCGCCACGACCTCGGCACCGCTGTCAACATCCAGGTGGTCGTGTTCGGCAACATGGGCTCGGACTCCGGCACCGGCGTGGCCTTCACCCGGAACCCGGTCGACGGGACGAGCGAGCTCTACGGCGACTACCTCATCAACGCACAAGGCGAAGACGTGGTCGCGGGGATCCGCAACACCAAGCCCATCAAGGAACTCAAGCTCGAGATGCCCGAGGTGTACGAGGAGTTCAACGCCATCTGCATCCGCCTCGAGCAGCACTTCAAGGACATGCAGGACGTCGAGTTCACGATCGAGCGCGGCAAGCTGTGGATGCTGCAGACCCGCAACGGCAAGCGCACCGCGCGCGCCGCGATCGCCATCGGCGTCGACATGGCCAAGGAAGGCCTCATCGACAAGCGCGAGGCGCT
>PXAU01000041.1 GCA_003567075.1 Trueperaceae bacterium | reverse complement strand
CGGGGTCGTCCACCGGCTCCAGCGTGGCCGCTTGGGCCTCGATGAGCGATACCAAATCGGTCGGCGTGTGCTCCAAGCCCCGGATGCCGAGCGGGGTGACGGTCGCCACCTCGCGCTGGAAGAGGCCGCCCAGCAGGAACGGCAGCCCCAGCATGATCACCGGCAGCAGGATGAGCGGGATCAGCAGGTTCGAGACGATCGCGCGGGTATCGCGCACGGTCGAGAGGATCTCCTTCGCCGCCACCCGGCGGATCATGCGCAGCCTCATGCCGCCACCGCCTCGTCGTCGCTCGCCAGCCCCGAGCGCTGCACCAGCGCGAAGAAGGAGCGCTCGAGGTTGGCCTCGCCGCCCTCCTCGACCAGCGCCGCGATGCTCCCCTCGGCGATCACGCGGCCGCGGTACAGGACCGCCGCGCGGTCGCACAGTTCCTCCACCTCGCTCATCACGTGGGTGGAGTACACCACCGCCCGCGCCTCGCTCGGATAGGCCTTCACCACGTCCAGCACGGCGCGTCGGGCCATCACGTCGAGGCCGGAGGTGACCTCGTCGAAGAAGATCACCGGCGGGTCGTGCAGCACCGCGCGCGCGATCACCAGCTTCTGCTTCATGCCTGTCGAGAAGGTGCCGGCGCGCTTGCCCAGCGCGTCGCCCAGGTGCAGCAGGTCGTCGAGCTCGGCGATGCGCCGCTCGATGGCGCTGCGCGGCATGTCGTACAGGCGGCCGAAGTAGTGCAGGATCTCGCGCCCCGTGAGACGGTCGTACAGACCCATCCCGCCGTTCACCACGCCGATGCTGCGGCGCACCGCCTCGCCCTGCCGGAACACGTCGTGGCCCGCCACCCGCGCCTCGCCGGCGTCGGCGTCCAGCAGCGTCGCCAGGATGCGCAAGGTGGTGGTCTTGCCGGCGCCGTTGGGGCCGAGCAGGCCGAAGACCTCGCCCGCCGCCACCCGGAACGACACATCGTCGACGGCGGTGACGCCGTCGAAGCGCTTGCTGAGCCCCTTGACCTCGATCATGCGGGTCGTCTCGTCTGCGCGATCATCGGGCCATCGTATGGGAGCGGTGGTGCGCGTTGCACGTGCCGGAGGTCACGGTGCGGGGCGGCTGTCCTGGGCCTGCCGGCCAGCGCATGATACGCTCCCTCAACAGCGTCCTGGTGCGGCTCCGTGGCGTGCAGCCCTGTATGTGCTTCGCGACCGCTCGCTCGTTCTCGGGCGCTGTCTCGTGGAGGCGCCATGGGCTTGCCTGAACGCCGTGACCGGATCGACGACTACTTCGAGGCGCTCGCCAGCCAACTGCGGGAAGCCGCTCGGAGCGAAGCCGAATCGCTGCGGGAGGCGGCCCGCATCGTCGCTGACGCCCTCTTGGCGGACGGTCTCGTCTTCGCCTTCGGCAGTGGGCACTCGCGCTTCATCGCCGCTGAGCTCACCTGGCGTGCCGGCGGGCTCGCGCCCGTGGTCGCCATCGAGGATCCCAGCCACGGAGCCGCCGAGCGTGTCGAAGGGTACGCCGCAAGCTTCCTCGAGACGTACGACATCGGCCCGCGCGACGCCGTGTTCGTGGTGTCGCACTCAGGCATCAACCCCGTGCCGGTCGAAGTGGCTCAGCACGCGTCGACATGCGGAGCGACCGTCATCGCCGTGACCTCGCGCGCGCACTCGGAGCGCACGCCCTCGCGGCATGGTTCAGGGCTGAAGCTGTTCGAGCTGGCTGATCTGGTACTCGATACCCATGTGCCGTTCGGTGATGCCGCGTTGCCGCTCGGCGACGCGGGCTGGCGCGTGGCGGCAACCTCGACGGCCGTTGCCACGGCGCTCCTGAACGCGGTGGTGGCACAGTCGGCGCAGATGCTGCTCGACGCCGGGCGGCAGCCGCCCGTGCTGGTGAGCGCGAACGTTCCCGGCGGCGACGAACACAACCGGCGCCTGGCGGACGCCTTGTGGCCCCGCTTGACGCACTTCCCCCGCCGAGGGTCGAGTTCTGCCGCGTGAACGCGTTCGCGTCGGCGGTCTGCGACCCTCGCGCCGTGCCTCGTTCTCGTGCGGCGCGAGGCCGCTGAAGGAGGGTGCCTGGAAGAGCTCGAACCGGCAACACGTCGTACCTGCGCGGCCAGCGTGCCGCGCCATCGTCAATGAAGGAGCAGGTGCAGCAAGGATGAGAAGGAACCTTATGGCCTTCCTGGCGGCCATCTTGGCCCTCGCGCTCGTGTCGGGCGCAGTGGCGCAGGTGACGCCCGACGAGATCGACGCCGCGCTCCAGCGCGCGGAACTCGGCCCGTACCAGCCGGCGGAAGAGGATTGGGACGCGATCGAGGCCGCCGCGCGCGAGGAGGGCGAGGTCGTCCTGTACTCGCTCAGCAGCCGGCATCCACCGGTGCTCGAGATCTTCGAGCAGCGCTACGGCATCACGCCGGTCTACGCGGGCTTGGTCACCGAGGACCAGATGCAGCGGCTCGACGCCCAGCAGCGCGCCAACCGGCCCGAAGTGGACGTCATGTTCGCCAGCGAGGCGCCGCAGGTGTGGGACTTCCTCGAGCAAGGCCGGCTGGTGGGCTACATGCCGCGCTACCTCGAGGCGCTCATCCCCGAGGGCATGCGCACGCCATCGATCAAGCACGGCACCGAGGCGCTCACGGCGCTCTACAACCAGGACACCTTCCCCGAGCCCCCGATCACGAGCTGGTGGGATCTCACCCGGCCCGAATGGCGTGGCCGCATCCAGTCGGGTGACCTGTCCGGTTCCATCTACCAGATGTTCTTCGCGACCTTCATCAAGTACGCCGACGAGATGGAGGCCGAGTACGAGCGGGTCTTCGGTGAGCCCATCCAGTACACGCAGCCGTACGAGAACGCCGGATACGAGTTCATGAAGCGCATCCTCGACAACCGGCCGCGCCGCGTGCAATCGCCGGCGGAGATGATGGACACGCTGGGGACGCCCGGCTACGACGGCGTGACCCTGCTGGGCACCGCTCAGATCCGCCGTGTGGAGCACCTGCTGCGGGTCGACGACGACGGGAACCTCGACATCCCCTTGAGCACGGAGATCGGGCCGCGCTGGGCGATGCTCTTCTCCCACACGCTGGTGATCCCCGCCTCCACCCCCAACCCGAACGCCGCGAAGCTGCTCTACCGCTTCCTCCTGGAGGAGGACGGGTACGCGCCCTGGTCGAGCCCAGGCACGTTCCCGCCGCGCATCGACTGGGATCCGCCTGCCTTCACCCCGGCGCTCGACCTCGATACCGTGTGGGTGGGTGACCCCTCCTTCCACGACGAGATCGCCGGCGAACTGCTCGACTTCTTCCGGATGTACGAGTAGGTCCCCCGCGTGCGCGCCGGCCCCGGTGCTCGCGGCCGGCGCGCACGACCTCGCACGAAGGGAAGGAACCGCGACTCGTGCGCACCCGATTCGGCCTCCTGAAGTACCGCCTGACGCGCCCGCACCCCCTGATGGGCGTCGTCCTGCTCGTTCTCTTGGCATTCCTTATCTTGGTGCCGCTGGCGATCATCGTGGCGCAGAGCGTCACGGTGCAAGGGCACAGCTACGACATCCGCCTCGCGGACCGCCCGGCCGGCAGCTTCTCGTTCGTCTACTGGCGCCGTTTGTTCACATTGCCGCTCGGCGAGTTCCTGCTCTACCGACCGCTCATGAACACGCTCGTGGTGGCGAGCGTGACCGGTGTGCTGGCGACGCTGCTCGGCAGCTTCCTGGCCTGGCTGGTGGTGCGTACCGACCTGCCCGCGAAGGGCCTGGTCGGGGTGCTCGCCATCGTGCCGAACATCGTCCCGTCGTTCGCGCTGGCGCTGGCCTGGCTCCTGGTCTTCCGGACTGCGGAGTACAGCGTGACCGGAGGTCTTCTGGCGCAGCTCGGGGCCGAGGCGCCGGCCTGGTTGGCGTACGGACCGGTGGCCATCATCACCGTGCTCACCATCAACTACATGGCCTTCAGCTTCCTGCTGGTGTCCATCTCGTTGCGCAAGATCGACGCCAGCATGGAGGAGAACGCGGTCGTGCTCGGGGCATCGACCTTCCGCATCCTGCGCACCGTCACACTGCCTCTGGTGATCCCGGCGCTGGTGTCATCGTTCATCCTCTCGTCCGCCGCCGCGCTCGGCACGTTCGCTGTGCCTGAGTTCCTCGGCTCGCCCGTGCGCTTCAACCTGCTCTCGACGGTGCTGTACCAGAACATAGGCGCGAACCGCTACGGCGAAGCCTTCGTCCAGACGATCCTGCTGATCCTGATCACCGCCAGCCTCATATGGCTCTACGCGAAGGTTGTGTTGGGCAGCCGCCGCAGCTTCGTGACCATCAGCGGCAAGGGCTTCGCGACGCGGCTCACGCCGCTGCGGTCCTGGCGCTGGCCGCTCGCGATCGCGGTGCTCGTGTTCTTGTTCTTCGTCGCCCTGTTCCCGCTCCTCATGATCGTTTCCGAGTCGTTCCTGCTTCAAACCGGTCGCTACAGCCTGGACAACCTGACGCTCCACTACTGGGTCGGGAGCGCGCAGACCGGTTGGGGACCGGCGAGCCTCGCAGGCGTGTTCACGAGCCCGGCCACCTTGAGCGCGATGTGGAACAGCCTCCGCTTGGGCCTCGTGTCGGCGCTGCTGGTCGGTGTGGCGAGCTTCCTGTTCGGCTACGTGATCGTGCGCGGCAAGGGCAGCCGTCTCACCAGCCTGGTCGACCAGGCGTCGTTCGTGCCCTACCTGATCCCCGGCATCGTCTTCGGTGCGATGTACCTGAGCAGCTATGCGGCTGGCTTCGGCCCCATACCGGCGCTGTACGGCTCGTACGTGCTCATCATCGCGGCGGTGGTCACGAACCTGCTTCCGTTCGCGGCGCGGGTCGGCACGAACGTCCAGACGCAGATCTCTAGCGACCTCGAGGACACCGCGCTCACCTTCGGCTCGTGGTGGCGCGCCTTCATGCGCGTGCTGCTGCCGATGTCGAAGGACGGCTTCGTGATCACCTTCATCATCGCCTTCATCGGTGTCACGAAGGAGCTCGACCTGGTGGCGCTGCTCGTGCCGGCGCGCGACCCGGTCCTCACCTGGTTCGCACTCGTGTACTACGGCGAGGGGTACTTCCAGCACTGGGCTGCCATCAGCGTCATCATCCTCACGGTCACCTTCGTCGTGGTGGTGGTCTCGTACTGGCTCGGCTTCAAGGTCCTGCAGCGGCAAGGAGATGACAGTTAAGTGAGCGAGCATGCGGTCGTCGTCGAGAACCTGACCAAACGCTTCGGGGACACCGTGGCCGTGAACGACGTGAGCTTCAGCGTCGCCAGCGGCGAACTGGTGTGCCTGCTGGGACCCTCGGGCTGCGGCAAGACCACCTTGCTACGGATGCTGGCAGGCCTACTCGAGCCAACGTCGGGGGAGATCTACCTTGGCGGCAAGTGCGTCTTCTCGTCGAGAAAGGGCATCTTCGTGCCGCCCTCGAAACGCGGCATCGGCATGATGTTCCAGAACTACGCCTTGTGGCCGCACATGAAGGTCGTGGACAACATCACGTACGGCCTCAAGGCGCTGCGGCTGCCGCGCCCGGAGGCGCAGCGGCGCCTGGCGGAGACCGCCGGTATGATGGGAATCGAAAGCTTCTTGGAGCGCTTTCCCTCGGAGCTCTCGGGCGGGCAACAGCAGCGCGTCGCGCTCGCGCGGATGGTGGTCGTACAGCCCGAGATCTTCTTGATGGACGAGCCGCTGTCGAACCTCGATGCGCGCCTGCGGGTGCACACGCGGGTCGAGCTACGGCGCATCCAGCAGAGCTTCAGGACGAGCGGCGTGTACGTGACCCATGATCAGGAAGAGGCGCTCGCGCTCGCCGACAAGATCGCGGTCATGAACGATGGCGTGATCCTGCACCTCGGGTCACCCGAAGACGTGTACGAGGACTCGCGGCACGTCTTCGTGGCTGGCTTCCTCGGGTCGCCGCCGCCCAACCATGTCCCATCGCGCGTGGAGCAGATGGACGGCGGCTCACGGGTGACGCTGCCCGGGTTCGGCTCGGTGCAGCTCGACAAGCGCGTCCCGGCGCAGGACGTCGTCGTCTCGTTGCGCCCCGAGTACTGCCAGTTGGTCGGCGCAAACGGCGGGGCCAGCGGCACCGCCAACGGCACCGCCTCGGACGGGCGGTTGCGGGGCCGCTTCCGGCTCGTGTCAGCGCAGTTCATGGGCGCGCACTACGTGCTGCTCATCGAGACCGACGGCTCGGGGCCGCTCATCGTGAAGCACGACAAGGGGCGCGAGGAACCTGCCGTCGGCTCGGAGGTCGAGGTGGCCGTCGACGTCGGTGCGGTGCGCTTCTACGAGCGGGACAGCGGTCGCTTGCTGGCCAAGGGTCCACGCGTCGTCGACGACGTCGCTTGATGGCGCCTCGACGACCGTCCGGACGTGCGCAGGCGAGCCGCAGCGCGTCGAGGAAGGGCCGCTTGGCCAGGGTTCGCTCCGCGCAGGCCAATGCTTTTCGACGTGGTCGAGGGCTCGCTCGGCTACGCTGACGACGTGCGCGTCTTCATCGTCGACAAGCCGCTCGGTCTCACCTCGCACGACGTGGTGGGCCGCGCCCGGCGCCTGCTCGGCACCCGCCGCGTGGGGCACGCCGG
>PXAU01000245.1 GCA_003567075.1 Trueperaceae bacterium | reverse complement strand
CCTTCGCGGCGCCGGCAGTGCGGGTGATCCAACTGCTCGGCATCGTGATCGGGGTGCTGATCGTGGCGTACGCCCTGCCGTGGTTGCGCCGCGCCCTGCGGCCGCGGCCACGCCTGGTGCTCGCGCTGGTGGGCGTGGTGGTGCTGGTGGGCGCGGTGCTGGTGTCGCAGCCTCGGCCCGGCGATACCCCCTTCGTGCTCGACCTGCCCTTCCGCATGCCGGGCTCCGAGCCGAAGTCGCACGAGCTGCAGGAGACCGCGCGGCTGCCGCGCCTGCCGGCCGTGTTCGGCATCGACCTGCGCGAGACGCCCGGCACCAACGTGGTGCCCGTCGACGTGGCCTTCCCCGCGGCGCTGCTGCTGGGGGTGCTGGCGTTGGTGCTGACCAACCGCCTCAAGCGGCCGCAGCGCTTCACCTGGCGCCTGGGCCTCGCCGCGCTGGTGGCGCTGGCCGGCTACGGCCTTCTGGCGGCGCTGGGGTGGCGCGCGGCGCCGCTGGCGATTCCGCCCAGCAACCTCAACCCCTCGTTCCTGATCGCGCTGGGCGCGGCCGTGTTCGTGCACTACTTCCTGTTCCGCACCCGTTTCGGCTACGAGCTCCGGGCCTCGGGCCTGTCGCCCCGCGCGGCCGAGTACGGCGGCGCCAACCTGCCCCGCAACACGGTGATGGCGATGGCCATGAGCGGCGCCTTGGCCGGCCTCACCGCCAGCCACTACGTGCTGGGCGGCGCCCTGGAGGACTACGCCCTGCGCCAATCGATCCCCACCGCGGACGGCTTCGACGGCATCGCGGTGGCGCTCCTGGGCGGCAACAGTCCGGTCGGCATCGTGCTGGCGGCGTTCCTGTTCGGGGTGCTGAAGAACGGCGGCTCGATCCTCAACATCACCTTCAGCGGCCTCACCCGCGACGTGGTGTCGATGATCCTGGCGCTGGTGGTGCTGTTCATCGCCGCCAAGGGCTTCCTGCCCGAGCGCTTTACCAACCCGCTGCGCCGTGCCAAGGCGCTGGGCGACCTGCCGCCAGAGCTGATGTCAGAAGACCAGCGCCAGGAGGACGGGACGGCGGGCGAAGGCGGGCGCGACGGCCATGATGACGGCGGACCGGCGGCCGCGGGACCGCCGAAGGAGGCGCGAGGCTAACGTGGAGACCGTCGTCCTGCTGACCCTGTTCGCGTCCGCGCTGCGGGCCGCCACGCCGCTGCTGTTCGCCGCGCTCGGCGGTCTCTTCAGCGAGCGCTCGGGCGTGGTCAACATCGCGCTCGAGGGCATCATGCTGTTCGGCGCGCTCACCGCCGCGCTGGTCACGTACTACGTGGAGCAGCCGTTCGTGCGCGAGGTGGCCGGCGCGCGGGTGTGGTTCGCCCCTTGGCTGGGCCTGCTGGCGGCGATGGTGGTCGGCGGACTGGTGGCGGGTGTGCACGCCGTCGTCTCCATCCGCTACAAGGCCGATCAGATCATCTCGGCGGTGGCGATCAACCTGATGGCGATCGGCCTGCCGGCGGTGATCCTGACAGGCTTGTTCGGCAACAGCACCACCAGCGGCCCGGTCGTCAACCGCCTGCCGCTGTGGTCGGTGGGCCCGTTCACCTTCAGCCCGCTGGTGTACTTCGCCTTCGCGCTGGTGCCGGTGGTCTGGTTCGTGGTGTTCCGCACCCCCTTCGGGCTGCGGCTGCGCTCGGTCGGTGAGCACCCCGAGGCCGCCGACTCGGTCGGCATCTCGGTCACCCGCATGCGCTACGCCGGCGTGATGCTCTCGGGCGTGCTGGCGGCCCTGGGCGGCGCCTACCTCTCGATCGGGGCCTTCAACCAGTTCATCGCCGAGATGTCGGGTGGCCGCGGCTTCATCGCCTTGGCCGCGCTCATCTTCGGCAAGTGGCACCCGCTCGGGGTGCTCGGCGCGACGCTGCTGTTCGGGGCCTTTCAGGCGCTCGAGACGCAGCTCGGCGGCACCGCGCTGCTCCCGCCCACGGTGGTGCAGAGCATGCCCTTCATCCTCACGATGCTCGTGCTGGCCGGGTTCGTCGGCCGCGCCATCCCACCCAAGGCGATCGGGAAGCCGTTCACGAAGTCGTGAGCGCCACCCGCTCGTGCCCAGGAGGCTCACGTCATGCCCCTCACCCGTAGCTCCGGCGTCCTGCTCCACCCCACCGCCCTACCAGGACCCTTCGGCATCGGTGAGCTCGGCAGCCACGCCGAGCACTGGATCGACTTCCTCGAGGCGTCCGGGCAACGCGCCTGGCAGGTCATGCCGCTGGGCCCCACCGGGTACGGCGACAGCCCCTACCAGTCGTTCTCGGCCTTCGCCGGCAACCCCTACCTGATCAGCCTGGAGCGCCTGCGCACCGCCGGCTGGCTCTTCGACGACGACCTGGAGGGCGTGCCCTTCGACGACGCGCGCGTCGACTACGGGCACGTCATCGACTTCAAGCTCGATCGGCTGACGCGCGCGGCGCAGCGCTTCCTGCGCGACGCCTCGGACGAGACGCGCGGCGAGTTCGAGGCCTACTGCGAGCGCCACGCCGAGTGGCTGGACGATTTCACGCTCTTCATGGCGCTCAAGGAGGAGCACGGTGGCCGCTCCTGGGACGCCTGGCCGGCGCCCCTGCGCGACCGCGCCCCGGCCGCGCTCGACGAGGCGCGCGAGCGGCTCGCCGACGAGGTGGTGCGGCAACGGCTGTGGCAGTTCTGGTTCGACCAGCACTGGGCGCAGGT
The DNA here is from genome assembly GCA_003567075.1 of Trueperaceae bacterium. Lineage (GTDB taxonomy): Bacteria > Deinococcota > Deinococci > Deinococcales > Trueperaceae > CSSed10-48. Next base: position 3,920 of record PXAU01000245.1, on the reverse strand, counting down.
CCGCGCCTACGCCAGCGCCAAGGGCGTGGGGATCATCGGCGACCTACCGATCTTCGTGGCCTACGACTCGGCCGACACCTGGGCCAACCGCGAGCTCTACTTCCTCGACGAGAAGGGCGTGCCCACCGTGATCGCGGGCGTGCCGCCGGATTACTTCTCGGACACGGGGCAGCGCTGGGGCAACCCGCTCTATCGTTGGAAGCGCATGGCCGAGGACGGCTTCGCCTGGTGGCTGGCCCGCATCCGCGCCACGCTGCACTTCGTCGACGTCATGCGCATCGACCACTTCCGGGGCTTCGCCGGCTACTGGGAGATCCCCGCCAGCGAGCCGACGGCGGTCAAGGGCCGCTGGGTCAAGGGGCCAGGGCAGCCCTTCTTCGACGCCGTCCGGGAGGGCCTCGGCGAGCTGCCCATCATCGCCGAGGACCTGGGCGTGATCACGCCCGACGTCGAGGCCCTGCGTGAAGCCAACGGCCTGCCCGGCATGAAGGTGCTGCAGTTCGCCTTCGCCGGCGGCCCCGAGGACCCCTACCTGCCGCACAACTACGAGCACAACTGCGTGGTGTACACCGGCCCCCACGACAACGACACCACCAACGGCTGGTACGCCCAAGCGCCCGGGGAGGAGCGCGACTTCGTGCGCCGCTACTTGGCCCGTAGCGACGAGAACGTGGCCTGGGAGTTCTGGCGGCTGGCCAGCGCCTCGGTGGCCGACACCGCTGTGGCGCCGCTGCAGGACCTGCTGGGCCTCGGTTCGGAGGCCCGCATGAACACCCCGGGCACGGCCGCCGGCAACTGGGCCTGGCGCTTCAGCTGGGAGATGCTGCCGGACTGGCTGGCGCCGCAGCTGCGTGAGCTGGCCGAGCTCTACGGGCGCGTGCCGGGGGAGGGCGCGGTCGACACGCCCTACCGGCAGTCGGTGACCGGGACGGCGCTGGAGGACTGAGCGGCGGGCGCGTCTTCCGAGTGATCAGCTGTGCCGCGCGAACGACCACCTCGCCGCGGCGCGTTCCTCTTCCGGCGTCAATGCGTCGTCGGCGTGCGGCGTCCGCGCCATCCCAGGCTCTGGCCGGGCCACCTGCTGCTGCCCTTTGGCTGGTGCGCCCGCTGTGGAGTGACCGATTCGAGTTGCGGGAAGTGGCCGATAGATTGACTGTGGGTTGACCGATCGACAGCGCTCACCAGCCCCTCGCTGTCGTCGCGCGTGACGTGCTGGAGCAGGGGAGGGGTAGAGGGTCCGCACGCTCCGTCGATCCTTGGAGGCCGAGGCGTGGCGGTCCGTGCCGAGCACGGCGCGCATCCCTCAGGCGGTCGAACGCCGAACCGCCGTTTCGCTCCTGACGCCACGTGGGAGTTCGGGCCTGCAACGGCTATTGACAACGTTGTCTTCTGCGGCTACCATGACCCCTACGAAGCTGAATCGGTAGGCGTACAGGAGAGGCAAGGGGGATCGTGGCAGCGACCATCCGGGACGTGGCGAAACGTGCAGGTGTGTCCTTCAAGACCGTTTCACGCGTCCTGAACGGTGAGCCCACGGTGCGCCCCGCGACACGCCAGCGCGTGCTGGATGCCATGGGAGCGCTCGACTACACGCCCCACCACACTGCAAGGCACATGCGTACGCGCAACTCGAACACCATCGGCTTCATCAGCGACGAGATCGCCACGAGTCCGTTCGCCGTCGACATCGTCAAGGGCGCCCAGAACGAGGCGTGGCGGCACGGCATGCTCTTGCTGGTCGTGAACACCGAGCGTGACGGCCAGCATGAGGCCAATGCCATCGCGACGCTGCTGGAGCGCCGCGTCGAGGGCATCGTCTACGCAGCCATGTTCCATCGCTCGGTTGAGCCAAACGAGCGCTTGCGGCAAGTGCCCGCGGTGCTGATCGACTGCTTTGAGCCCAACGGGGCCTATCACGCCGTCGTGCCTGACGAGGAGCAGGGTGGCTACCTTGCGACGCGGACGCTCATCGAGCACGGTCATCGGCGTATTGGCTTCGTCAACTTGGATCCGGTAGCGAGCGCCGCAGCTGCGGCGGGTCGGCTCGCTGGCTATCAGCGCGCGCTCAGCGAAGCCGGGCTCGCGGTCGACCCGGGGCTCGTCCGCCATGCTTCGACTGCGCCCGATCAAGGATATGTCCAGACCACGGAGTTGCTCGAGCTCGAGGACCGCCCAACCGCCCTCTTCTGCGGTAACGACCGAATGGCTGTCGGCGCGTACTGCGCTATCTATGAGCGTGGTCTGCGTATTCCCGCAGATGTCGCCGTGATCGGTTACGACGATCAGGAGGAGATCGCCGCCTACCTGATGCCGGCGCTTACGACCATCGCACTCCCGCACCAAGAGATGGGGCGATGGGGTGTCCAGCGACTCCTCGAGCTCATCGCCGCGGGCGGCACGCTGCCTCAGGTCGCGCCTCCACACCACTTGACGTGTCCACTCGTCATCCGCGACTCGGTCTAGGCTAGGAGGTCACCCGATGCGGTACTGAGCGATCCAAGGCGAGGATGACAACGTTGTCAGTACGTTTCTCTTCTGCCAATACGCAGAGCGGGCACGCGGCCGCGAAGAGGGGGGGATCTCACCTCGAACGTTGAAGCCTTGCAGTTCCGCACGCACACGACCTTTCGGAATGGAGCATCCTATGCTAGCGACCGTCCGGTTCATCCTCAGCACGCTCCTCCTGCTCGCACTCACCACCGTCACGGCTCAGCAGATCACTGCTTGGGTCATCGACGGCGAGTCCGAGCGCCCCTTCTTCGTCCAAGTCGAAGAAGCGTTCAACGCTGCGTACGCCGATGAGGACATCTCCGTGAACGTCGTCAGGCTCCCGTCGATCAACGACGCGCTGCAGGCAGGCTTCCTCAGCGGCGACCTGCCCGACGTCATCATGCTCGACGGCCCGAACATGGCAAGTTACGTGTGGTCCGGCCAGCTCGCCCCACTCGATCCCTACCTGAGCTACGAGATGATGGCGGATCTGCTGCCGGCGATCATCGACCAAGGCACCTACAGCCCAGACGGCAACCTCTACGCCATCAGCCCCTACGACTCGAGCGTGCTGCTGTGGGGGAACCGCTCCTACTTGGAGCAAGCCGGCGTCAGGATCCCCACGAGTGTCAATGATGCCTGGACGTTCGAGGAGATGGACGCCGCCCTCGCCGCATTGGCCGAGCTCCCCGAGGTGACGTGGCCCATCGACATGAAGCTGAACTACACGGGTGAGTGGTTCTCGTACGGCTTCTCACCGTTCCTGCAGGCGTGCGGAGCCGACCTCATCGATCGTGAGACCTGGCAGGCACGCGGCACCCTCGACTCGCCCGCCGCCATCGAATCGCTCGAACGCCTGCAGACCTGGGCAACCGAGGGCTGGATCGTGCCGGCTGCTGGGGGCGACAACCGCTTCTTCGGCGACAAGACGGCCGCCCTGGCCTGGGTCGGCAACTGGATGTGGCGCGTTCACCAAGAGGGCCTGGGTGACGATCTCGTGCTGATCCCGGCCCCCAAGTTCTGCGGCGACGAGCAAGCCTCACCGAACGGTGGCTGGAGTTATGCGATCCCGGCTGTGGCGGACCACAAGGAAGCCGCCGGCGCCTTCATCGAGTTCGCCATGTCCACCGAGCAGGTCGCCTTGTACGCCGACATCACGGGCTACGTGCCCGCCCGCCACTCGGCCATCGAACTGAGCGCGCTCTACGGTCCCGGCGGTCAAGGCGCCCTGATGGCGGAGCAATCCGCGACCATCGCCGTCGTACGCCCGGTGCACCCGGCGTATCCGGTCATCTCCTCGGCCTTCGGCCGCGCCGTGAACAGCATCCTCGAAGGCGCCGACGTCGCCGCCGAGCTCGCCCGCGCTGCCCGCGTCATCGACGAGGACATCGCCGATAACGACGGCTACCCACCCTTCGATTCGACCCGTT
>PXAU01000062.1 GCA_003567075.1 Trueperaceae bacterium | reverse complement strand
TGCCCCAGCCCGGGCCCGGTCAGGTGATCATCGAGGTCGCAGCTGCCGGCCTCTGCGGCACGGACCTGCACATCCTGCACGACGAGTTCCCCACCACACCGCCGGTGGTGCTCGGGCACGAGCTCGCCGGCCGCATCGCGGGGCTGGGCGAAGGGCTGGACGCCACCGCCGACGGCATCGAGGTCGGCGCACGCGTCACCAGCGAGACGTACTTCAGCACCTGCGGCCGCTGTCGCGCATGCCGCGAGGGCCGACGCAACCTGTGCCTGCAGCGGCGCTCGATCGGCTCCGCCGTCGACGGCGCCTTCGCGCCCTTCGTGGTGGTGCCGGCCGCCAACGTGCACCGCTTGCCCGAGCGCGTCAGCGATCAGGCTGGCGCCCTCACCGAACCGCTCGCGTGCGTGGTCCACGGCGTCCTCCACCGCGCCAGCGTCGCGCCGGGCGAGGTCGCGGTGGTGGCCGGCCCCGGCGCCATCGGTCTGCTGACGCTGCAGGTCGCGCGCGCCGCCGGCGCCAGCGTGCTGATGCTGGGGACCTCGGTCGATGCCGAGCGGCTTGCGCTGGCGCGCAGGCTCGGTGCGGTCGCCACCATCGACGTCGAGCGTGAGGATCCGGCTGGGGTCCTGGCCGAGATGGCGCCCGACGGCGCGGACGTGGTGTACGAGTGCGCCGGGGCGGGCCCCGCAGCGAGGCAGCTCATCGGGTTGGCGCGACGAGGCGGACGCTACGTGCAGGTCGGCCTGTTCGGCCGTCCGGTCGAGGTCGACCTGGACCAGCTGTGCTACCGCGAGCTCACCGCGACCGGCAGCAACGCCAGCACCCGGGCGTCGTTCCGTCACGCGCTGGCGCTGCTCGCCAGCGGCGCGGTCGACACCCAACCCCTGGTCACCGACGTCTTCGCGCTCCGCGACGTGGACGCCGCTTTCGCAGCCTTCGAGGCCAAACGCGGGATCAAGATCCTGTTCGACCCGAACGCCTGACACCACCTGCGTGCGCACGCGCCGGCAGCGGCCGGCACCTTCGGGCCATCGCCAGGCCGATGCCAGCGCCCGCGCCCGCTGTGCCGGGCGTGACGGACGAAGCGACGGGCGTGACGGACGAAGCGACGGGCGTGACGGACGAAGCGACGGGCGTCACGGACGAAACGACGGGCGTTGCCATCGAACCGCCGGGCCTCGCCTACGCCTACGAGGTGATCTGCAATCCCTTCGGGGTGAGCACGAACTCGACTTGCCCCAGCACGTAGTCGAGCAGGATCGCCAGCAGCGCCGCCGGCAACGCACCCAGCAGCACGAACGGGTAGATCAGCTGGCTGAGCCCCCCCGCGATGGGAACGCCCAGCCCGCCCGAGCCGGCGTACGCCCCCAACGCCGCGGTACCGACGTTGATGATCACGCTGGTGCGGATGCCCGCCAGGATGATGCGGCTGGCGTTGGGCAGCTCGATCTGCAACAGCACCTGCCGCGCGGTCATGCCCATACCCTGCGCGGACTCGATCACGAAACGGTCCACCGCCTCGATCCCGGCGATGGTGTTGCGGACCACCGGCAGCATCCCGTACAGGATCAGCGCCACGATGGTGGGCCAAAAGCCCAACCCGATGATCGGGACCATGATCGCCACGATCGCCAGCGTCGGCATCGTCTGCCCGGCGCTCACCAGGTCGGAGACCAGCGGCAGGAACTCGCGGAACTGCGCGCGCGTCACCAGCACGCCCAGCAGCAGGCCCAACGAGATCGTCACCAGCGACGACACCAGCACCAACTCGAGGTGCTGTCCCGCGAACTCGATCACGGTGCCACGCGGGTGCAGCAGCTGTCGGCGGTCCGGGAAGACCGAGGCCAACAGCTGGTCCCAGATCGGCACGTGCCCGAACACCGACCAGATGGTGAGGAAGATCATCGCGGCGCGCCCGAGCGGACGCACCAGACGCGAGCCTGAGCGCTGCAGCAGCGACAGCGCCGCCTCGAGTGCGGCCGCCACGAGCAACGCCAGCGCCAGCGGCACCCCGGTGTCGATCGCGCCGACGTCGAGGATCGTGCGCGCGTCGAACGCGACGGTCGGCAACCACAGGTTGGGCGCGAGCGTGGCCTCCTCGCCGACGAAGCGCTGGTCTTTCATCACCACCTGCACCCGCCCCAACCAGGCAGCCAGGCCCGCCAGCGCCAACCACACGAGCGGCGCGGCGCCGAGGCCGCGAGCGAAGCGCAGCATCGACGACACGGCGCCGGCGCGGTCGTCGGGCGCGCTCACGACGCGCGCTCCTCGACCTCACGGCGCAAGGCAGCGCGCAGCGCCTCCAGCGTGATCACGCCACACACGCGCCCGTCGGCGTCGACCACCGGGGTCTCACCGAAGGCGCGACCCACCAGCGCCGAGAGCGCATCGCGCACCGAAGCGTGCTCTGGCACGGCGTCCTCGCCGGGCTCGGGGGGCTCGCCGCCCGGCGCCGACATCACGTCGCGCACGCGCACCAACCCGAGCCGCTTGAGTTCGCGGTCGGCGCCCACGAAGGCGCGCACGAACTCGTCGGCGGGCCGGGCCAGCAGGTCCTGCGGGGTGTCGTACTGCACCAGCTTGCCCTCGCGCATCACGGCGATGCGGTCGCCCATCTTGATCGCCTCGTCGATGTCGTGGGTCACGAACACCACGGTCTTGGCGATGGTCGCCTGGATCTGCAGGAACTCGTCTTGCAGCACCGCGCGGGTGATGGGATCGACCGCCCCGAAGGGCTCGTCCATCAGCATGATCGGGGGATCGGCGCCGAGCGCGCGGGCCACGCCCACGCGCTGCTGTTGCCCGCCCGAGAGCTGGCGTGGGTAGACGTCACGATGGATGTCGGGGTCGAGCCCCACGAGTTCGAGCAAGGCGTCGACCCGCTTTGCGACGCGTGTCTCCTCCCAGCCGAGCAAGCGTGGCACCACCGCCACGTTCTGCCCCACGGTCATGTGCGGGAACAAGCCGATCTGCTGGATGGCGTAGCCGATCTTGCGGCGCAGGTCCTCGGGTGCGATCTCGCGGTTGTCGCGACCCTCGACCGTGATGCGGCCGCTGGTCAGCGGGATGAGCCGGTTCACGAGGCGCATGCTGGTGGTCTTGCCGCACCCAGAGGGGCCGATCAGCACGCTGATCTCGCCCTTCTCGACGATCAGGTCGAGGGTGTCGACGGCTCGCACGCCGCCAGCGAAGTCCTTCACGACGCGTTCGAACTCGATCATGACGCCGCCACCTCGTCTGATGCGCGGATGCCCGGCGAGACCAGGATGCCTTCGCCGCCGCGCAGTACGGCGTCCAGGAAGACCGCCAGCAACACCGCCGGCAGCGCGCCGAGCAGGATCTGGTCGATGGAGGTGTTGATGATGCCCCCCAGGATGAAGTCGCCCAGGCCACCAGCACCGATCACCGTGGCGATCGCAGCGATACCGACCAGCGCCACCGAGGCGTTGCGCACGCCCGCCATGATCACGGGCAACGCCAGCGGCAGCTCGATCTGCATGAAGCGCTGCGGCGCGCTCATCCCCATGCCGCGACCCGCGTCAATCACGGCCGGGTCGACGTTGACGAGGCCGGCGTAGGTGTTGCGCACCAGCGGCAGCAGCGAGTAGAGCGTGAGCGCGATCACGGCCGGTGCCGGGCCGATGCCCGAGACGCCCAGCTCGCGCACGGTGAGCGTCGAGACGCTCTCGACGCGCGCCAGGAACAGCTGCGACGCGAGCACCAGCGCGCTCACCAAGGCCACCACGAGGCCAGCCGAGGCCAGCCAGGTGGCCCTGACCAACCAGCTGCGCGCGACCCCCGGCCGCTGACGACGGGCCAGGACCTGCAGCACGACGGCGGCCAGCAACGTCACCAGCATGAGCGTGCGCAACTGGGCCAACGTCGCCACCGGCGAGGTGAAGGCGATGAAACTGACGCGGAACAGGTAGCTCGCGAGCACCACCGTCAGGAGCGCCACGGGCACCGCCGTCAGGAGCGCCACCGCGAGGAGCAGCACCTGCCGCCCCGCGCCGCGCAGCCGTGGAGCCAGCCAGCGGAAGAGCGCTAGCGCCGCGGCCGCTGCCACCAAGGTGAGCGCGAACACGACCGCCACGGCCATTGCGCGTTGATCGCCCAAGCGGGCCAGCGGCACGAGCAGCACGCCGAAGAGCGCCAGGCTGGGGATGGTCTGGATGATGCCCACCAGGTAGAGGATCACGGGCGACACGCGCCGGTCACGGTGCGCCCAGAGCCCCAGGCCGACCCCGAGCACCAGCCCGATCGCCAGCGCCACCGCCACGAACATGACGTGCTCCACGGTGCGTTGCGCGAGCTGTTGGCCGCGCACGTCGAACTCGACCAGGATGGAGTAGATGTCGAAGCGTCCAGCCAGCGCCGCCAGCAGCACGAGCGCCAGGCCTCCCCAGGCCGCGAGCGCCCGCGCGCCACGCCCCACGCCCGCGGCCGCGAGGTCGCGCACGCCTGCGTACAGCACGGTGTAGCTGCCGAACAGGCCCAGGGCCAGCGCGGCGGAGGGCAGGAGCCTCGGGTTGCTGATCCGGACCCCTTCACCGAGGATCGCGGCTGCGTCCAGAAGCAGGGCCTCGCCCGCGACCGCCGGGAGGTACAGCGTCAGGAACAAGAGCGCGTTCCCGACGCCTGCAAGGAGCGTCCCGCGCACAGCATCCGGCGGGCGCAACGCCAACACCAGCGGCACCAGCGCCAGCACGAACAGCACCGGGTACCGCAGGTCGCCCTCCAACTGAAGCAGGTAGAAGGGCGTGCCCGACGCCAGCCGGTTCGGCTTCAGCTCGACGAGCGGCAAGAAGAACAAGCTCAGGCCGGCGATCAACGAGCCGAGCACGGCCACGCGGTTGACGGGCACAGCCACCTCCTCGAGTGCCTCGCGGAGGTCGGGCCCAGCCGCCACCGCGGGAGGAGACGGAGGCCCACGTCACCCCTGGAGGGCGAGGACCTCCGATCTGGTACTCGCGTCAGTTCAAGAAGCCGTGCTCCATCAGGTACTCACGTGCGACCGCGTCATCGCTCTCGCCGTCGACTGCAACACGCGCGTTCAGTGCCTGCAGCACCTCGTTGGTGAGGCTGCCGAAGATCGGGTCGAGAATCTGCGCGATCTCAGGGTTCGCGTCGAGTACCTCGGCCCGGAACACGGGCGCCGGGTTGAAGACCGGCTGCGCGCCGAGCGGATCCGTGAGCACCACGAAGCCGTACGCCATCACCTCGCCTGCGGTGGCGAAGGTCATGGCCACGTTCGTGCCGCTGGCGCCCTGATCGAGAGCCTGCAGCGTCTGCGCGGGGGTGCCCGCGGCGATGATGAGCAGCTGCTCGTCGGCGAGGTCGAAGCCGTACAGCTCCTCGAAGGCGGCGATGCCGTCGGGGCGTTGCGCGAACTCGTCGCCGCTGGCCATCATGACCTCACCGCCGGCGTTGACGTAGTCGGCGAAGTCCTCCATCGTGCTCAGGCCGTGCTCTTCGGCGAAGGTGCGCTCCACGGCGAAGCCGTACGTGTTGTTGGCCGGTGCAGGTGCCAGCCACACCAGGTCGTTGCGCTCGCGATCGAGGTCCTGCAAGAAGTCGTACGAGGCCTCGGCGTCGCGCGTCAGCCCCTCGGGCAGGTCCACGTCGGGGAAGAACAGCCCCAGCGCGGTACCCGTGTACTCGGGGTACACGTCGATCTCGGCGTTGATCAGAGCGGAGCGGTTCACGTCGGTGCCACCCAGGGGGGAGCGGTCGTCGACGGTGAAACCGGCGTCCTCGAGGGCGTAGACGATCAGCTTGGCGAGTACGATGCTCTCCGTGAACTGCTTCGAACCGACCCGGATCGGGTCGCCTTGGGCGTATACGAGCGCACCGCCGAGCAGCAGCGCGAGGGCGAGGAGCGTGCTTGTGATTCGTCTCATGAGGTCCTCCCTACGAGGGCGCGCCCACGGGCGCGCGCAGGCCACGGGAACGGACGAGCGATGGAAGTCGCATTGTAACACCTGCTGCACGCGCTTTTCGTCACATACCGAAGGAGCGTCGTCAGCGACGCACCTACGTCGCATCGGGCAACGTCGTCGCCACCACCAGCACCACCAGCGCGTCGAGCGACGTCGCTTCGGCCAGCGCTCGCGCCGACGCCCCCCGCTCCGGTCGTTGCTCAGCCAAGCGATCGAAGGCTTCTTGCGCCTGCTCGCGCACGGGACCGGTGGCCGCCGGATGCGCATGCACCAGCGCGTAGAGTTCGAGCGCCCGGGCGCCGCCGCCGTCCATGGCCCACACGTCGGCCAGCAGCTTCAACCCCTCCAGGACGCGCGGCGTCTCGTCGGCGCGCCAGGCGATGTCGATCGCCTCGCGCGCGTGCCCTTCCGCCTCGTCCAGCGCCGCCTGCGCCACGGCTGCGCCGGCTCGACGCAGGAGCGCCCCGGCTTCGCCGACGCGGTCGCCGAGCGCGCGTGCCATCGCCAGAGCGCGTTCGTCGTACTCGCGCGCCGCGGCGTGATCGCCCATCGCCGCCTGCAGCAGGCCCAGGTTGCTCATCAGCGAGAAGGCATCGCGCTGGTTGCCGTGGCGCTGCGCCAGCGCCACACCCTGCTCCCAGGCGCAGCGCGCGCCTTCCAGGTTGCCGTCGTCGTAGTGCAGCAAGCCCAGGTTGTTGAGCAGGCGCGCCTCGCGCAGCGCGTCACCGTGCTCGCGGAACGCGCGCAGC
>PXAU01000087.1 GCA_003567075.1 Trueperaceae bacterium | reverse complement strand
TCGAGCACCGACTTGATCATGCTGCCGAGCCTAGCACCCGCGGCGGGCTAGAATGCGCGGCGTGAACGGACGTCGCTACTTCGGCACCGACGGCGTGCGGGGCCTGGCGGGCGAAGCCCCCATGACCGCGGCCTTCGCCCTGCGGCTCGGCGCCGCCAGCGCCGAGCACCTCCGCGCCCACGGGGTCGAGCGGCCGAGCGTCGTGGTTGGCCGCGACACGCGAGCCTCCTCGGCCATGCTGGTCGCCGCCTGCGCGGCTGGGCTCGCCTCGCGCGGCGCCGACGTGCTCGACCTCGGTGTGGTGCCCACCCCCGCGGTCGCCCACCTGGTCACCGCGTTGGGCGCCACCGCGGGCGTCATGATCTCGGCCTCCCACAACCCCTTCGAGGACAACGGCATCAAGCTGTTCGACGATCGCGGCTACAAGCTCGGCGATGCCGAGGAGCTGGCCATCGAAGCGCGGCTGACCGAGCTCAACGGCGGCGACGACGTGTTGGGCCTGCCCCCGCGCACGCACGACGCCGTCGGGACCGTGCGCCGCTACGCGCGCGAGGAGGGGCACTACCTGCGCCACCTGCTGGCGCATGCGCCGTATCTCGACGGCCTGCGGGTCGGGCTCGACGTCGCGCACGGCGCGGCCTGGCAGCTGGCGCCGCGGGTGTTCAGCCAGATCGGCGCCCGCCTGGACGTCATCAACGCCGCGCCCGACGGCCGCAACATCAACGTCGAGTGCGGCAGTACCCATCCCGAGGCCATCACCCGGCGGGTGCTGTCGGCGCGCCTGGAGGCCGGTGTGGCCTTCGACGGCGACGCCGATCGCGCCTTGATGGTCGACGCCCGCGGCCGCCTGGTGACGGGCGATCACATGCTGGCGATCTGCGCCGTCGTGCGGCGCGAGCCGGCGGTGGTCGCGACCAGCATGACCAACCTCGGCGTCGAGCGTTGGCTGGAGACGCACGGCATCGCGCTCGAGCGGGTGCAGGTCGGCGATCGGTACGTGTTCGAGCGCCTGCAGCAGAACGGCTTGCGCCTCGGGGGCGAGCAATCGGGGCACGTGCTGTTCCTCGACAAGGCCACCACCGGTGACGGCATGCTGACGGCACTGCAGGTGCTCGCCGCCTGCCGAAGCTCGGGCGTGCGGCTGGACGCCTGGCTGGATCAGATCCCCGTCTACCCGCAACGCCTCGCAAGCGTGCCGGTCCGGGCCGCGGACCGCGCCGCCGTGGCCGCCGACGAAGGTGTCGCGCGGGCGCTGCACCAGGCCCGCGAATCGCTCGGTGACGATGGACGCGTCGACGTGAGGCCCTCCGGCACCGAACCGTTGGTGCGGGCGATGGTGGAGGCCCAGGACGTCGAGACGGTCGAGCGCGTGCTGAACGATCTGTGCGCCGCCATCCGGACCGCAGCCGACGGCAGCGGCGTCAACCCTTCGCCAGGACCCGCCGTGGCCGCCGAGGGTTCGGCGACCGAGACGCCACCACCCGCCGATGCGGCCGACGCATGAGCGGATCGAATCGGCGCCCGCTGGCTGAAGGCTTCGATCACTGGCTCGACGTGACGCGCGCGCTCGTACCCGGGCACCCGAACTGGCCAGGTGACACGCCCTTGACGCTGACGGCGACCGCCCGCAAGGAAGCCGGCGACAGCGTCAACGTGATGGCCCTCACCACCAGCACGCACCTGGGCACGCACCTCGACGCGCCGTACCATTACCACGAGCGCGGCGGCCGCCTCGAGGTGGTGCCGTTGCGCGACCTGCTCGGGCCGTGTCTGGTACTCGACGTGCGCGATCCCGGCGCACCTGCCGGTGCCCCCGTGACGGCCGAGGCGGCCCTCGCCGCCCTCGAGCGGCTGTCGTCGCGCAGCCCGCGAGCGCCGGCGCGGGTGCTGGTCCGCCCCGGCCAACCTGACGCCTGGGACGCCTTCCCGCACGGCTTCCGCCCCTTGAGCGAAGCGCTGGTCGAGACCTTGGCGCGCCGCGGCGTGCGTCTGCTCGGCACCGACACGCCCAGCGTCGACGCCTTCACCTCGAGGACGCTGCCGGTGCATGCGACCTGTGCCCGCGAGGCCGTATGGATCGTCGAAGGGCTGGCCTTGGCGACGGTCGAGGAGGGGGCCTACGAGCTGGTGTGCCTGCCCTTGCGGCTCATCGGCGCCGACGCCTCGCCCGTGCGCGCACTGCTCCGCTCGCTCTCGGAGCCTTCGTGAGCGACGCCGCGCGCTTGCCGCGGCCCGAGGCCTTCGCCTTGCCGCGCGGTATCTACCTCGACGGCAACTCGCTCGGACCGCTCCCCACCGCCGCACAGGCCGCCATCGAGCGCCGGTTGCGGCAGTGGCAGGTGCTCGGGGTGGGCGCCTGGGATGACTGGTTCGGATTGGCCGAGCGCCTCTCGCCGGCCTTGGCGCGCCTGCTCGGCGCGCACCCCGACGAGGTGATCGCGACCGGCTCGATCACCACCAACCTGCATCAGCTGCTCGCGACGCTGCACCAGCCGTGCGACGGACGCCGCGACGTGCTCGCGACCGTGCTCGACTTCCCCACCGACCTCTACGCCCTACGCGCCTGGGCCGAGCGAGGTGGGGGCCGGCTGCGGCTCGTGGGCTCGCGCGACGGTCACACCATCGAGCCTGGCGACGTCGAGGCCGAGCTGGCGCGCGGGGGCATCGCCACCATGCTCATGCCGGTGGTGCTCTACCGCTCGGGGCAACGCTTCGACGTGCCGCGGCTGACCGCGGCGGCCCACGCGGTCGGGGCGATGGCGGTGTGGGACGCCGCCCACTCGATCGGCGCGATGCCACACGCGCTCCACGACGACGGTGTCGACGCGGCCGTGTGGTGCTCGTACAAGTACCTCAACGCCGGGCCGGGAGCGCCGGCAGGCGCCTTCTTGCACCGCAAGCACCACGAGCGCGATCCCGGCCTGCCGGGCTGGTGGGGGCACGAGAAGGGCACGCAGTTCGCGATGGCCGCCACCTTCACGCCCGCCGCGGGCGCCGGCCGGCTCCAGCAAGGCACGCCGCCGGTGCTGGCGCTGGCGGGCCTCGAGGGCGCGCTGGCGCTGTTCGAGGAAGTGACGGTCGAAGCGGTCCGCCGCCGCTCGCTGGCGCTGACCGATCAGCTCTGGGCGCTGCTCGAGGCGAAGGTGCCGGAGGTCCGCGTGGTCACGCCGCGCGTTCACGCCGAGCGCGGCGGCCACCTGGCATTGGCGCACCCGCAGGCGCGCGGCATCGCGGCCGCCCTGCGCCGCCGGGGCGTGATACCGGACTTCCGCGAGCCGGATCTGGTGCGCCTCGCGCCGGTCGCGCTCTACACCCGAGACCACGAGCTGGAAGGGGCCGTCGCGGCCCTGCGCGCGCTGCTCGACGACGGTGAGCACGAGCAGGCGATCGCGGCGGGTCCCGTGACCTGAGGTCGGGCGGTTCGGGCGAGCGTCGTGCTCGTGGGTGCCAGTTGCGTTCCGAGGGAACGGCGGCGCCGGTCGGGTGCGTGCGACTGGCCGGGGTCAATCGTCGACGATCGCCTCGGCCTCCATCTCGACCAAGTAGCCCGCCCCGATCAGCCGCGCCTCCACCATCGTGTTCGCAGGCCGAACGTGACGGAAGCGCTCCCCGTGCGCTCGGGCGCAGGCCTCCCAGTGCGCGAGGTCGGCGACGTACACGCGGGTTCGCACCACGTGCTCCAGGCGCGCCCCGAGCGAGGCCAAGGCCCCCTCGATCTTGTCGATCACCGCGTGCGTCTGGGCGGCGGGGTCGTTCCCACCGATGAGTCGCTCCCCGAGCGTGGCGGTGGTTCCCGACACCAGCACCCGCTGACCGTGCCGCACCGCCCGGCAGTAGCCTGCCAGCGACTCCCAGGTCGTGCCGGAGCGCACCTGGCGGCGGCTCGGCAGCGCTCCCGCTGCGGTCGGATAGGGTGCCGGGAAGGCGGCGACGTGATCACTGAGGTCGCCACTGGCCGTGAGGAAGGGCGGCTTGCGGTACTCGTCGCCGCAGTCGCCGGGAATGGGCTCGAGCTGCGCGACGGCATCATTGAGCGTCGCGCGCGCGGCCTGATCGAGTTCGAAGCGGAAGAGCTGCAGCGTGTCCTCGATGTGGAGGCTCTGCCCCAAGCGGGCACCGACGATGACCCCGGCCACGGCTGGTGACTCCAGCACGTAGCGCGAGGCGACGTTCGCCATCGACACGCCAAGCCGGTCGGCCACCCGCTTGATCGCCCGCAACAGCGCTTGGAACGACTCCCAACCGCCGGCGGCCTGGATGAAGCGGGCGTACTTCATCTGCGACCAGGTCGTCAACGAATCGAGCGCCGGCTCGGGTCGGTCGAGCCAACGCTCGGTCAGGAACCCGCCCGCGACCGTCCCGTAGCCGAGCAAGCGCACGCCCGACTCCAGGCACAGCGCGTGCATGGCGCCCTCGTAGCGGCGGTCGAGCAACGAGCAGGCGACCTGGTTGGTCAGGATCGGGACGCCGCTGGCGAGCACGATCCGCAGGTGCGCGGTGTCGACGTTGGTGAGGCCCAGGTGGGCGATCAGGCCCTCTTCCCGGAGCTCGTCGAGCCAGAACAGGGCCTCGAGCCAACTCGGGTCGGCGTACGACCAGGTGTGGAACTGGAGCAGATCGATCCGCTCCACGCCGAGCCGCGAGCGCGCCCGGTCGACCGCCGCGCGGACGTCGTCCTTGCGCAGCCGTCCGGGCTCGGGGACCCACTTGGTCAGCAACTGCACGGGCTGCCGAGGGTCGCGACGGGTCTTCAAGCGGCCGGCGATGATCTCGGCCGAACCGTAGTGGTCGGCCATGTCGAAGCTCGTGAGCCCGGCGTCGGCGTACGCGGCCATGACTTCGGCGCCGGCATCGGGGTCGAGGGTGACACCGCTGCGCTCCAAATCGGCGACCTGCCACAGTCCGGTGAGCACGCGCGAGACGGTGAGATCGGGGGCGAGTCGGTAGGTCGGGACGCTGCTGGCCACGGGAACGCTGTCACCTCGCTTCGAGCCGCACATCTGGGCCACGCGGGCCCCGGCGGCACCTCACTGGTGTACCACCCGACGACATGGTGGTCCACCCGGCGATGCCACGGAAGCGCTGCACGCCATTGGCATACGACGCATCGCGTGGGACGCGCGCCACTGGCACGATCGCGCAGACCCGACCTAGCCTGGTCAGTATCGTGCGCCGCCCGCACGCGCTGCGGCGCCCAAGGGAGGGACCAGGCATGCGATTCGACGTCGCCATCGTGGGTGCGGGTGTCGTGGGTTGTTCCATCGCCCGCGAGCTCACCCGCTACCGGCTGCGTGTCGCCCTGATCGAGCGCGAATGCGAGGTCGGGCTCGGCACCAGCAAGGCCAACAGCGGCATCATCCACGGTGGCCACCGCGCCAGCGTCGGCACCCGCAAGGGCGCCACCGAGTGGCGCGGGAATCAACTCTGGAGCGAGCTCGCCCACGAGCTGCCCTTCGGCTTCGCCCGCGTCGGTGACCTGACCGCCGCCTTCGACGACGACGACCGCGCGTACCTGCGCACCCTGCTGGAGCAAGGTGAGCGGTTCGGCGTCACCGGCCTCGAACTGTGGGACCAAGCGAGGTTGCGGCGTGAGGAGCCGAACCTCTCCGAGGACATCGTCGAGGCCTTGCATGCCCCCACGAGCGCCGTCGTGAACCCCTACGAAGCCTGCTTCGCGATGGCCGAGAGCGCGGTGCGAAACGGTCTCGAGCTGTTCCTCGAGACGACGGTCGAGCGCATCGAGAGCGGCGCCGAGGCGTTCACCATCACCACCGATCGCGGCGCGCTCGAAGCCCGCTACGTGATCAACGCTGCTGGCGTCCACGGCGACACGGTGGCGCGCATGGTCGGCGCCGAAGAGGCCGGCCTGCGCTTTCGCAAGGGCGAGGAGTACCTGCTCGACAAGCGCCTGGTCGGTCACGTCACCCGGGTGGTGTTTCCCTGCCCCTCCCCCACCACCAAGGGCATCCTCGTCATCCCGACGTACGACGGCACGCTCATGGTCGGCCCTACCGCCACCTGGACCGACGCCGACGACCTGACCACCAGCGCCGAGGGCGCCAGCGAGGTGTTCAACGGTGCTCGCCGCCTAGCACCCGGCATCAGCGAAGCCGACTGCATCGCCGAGTTCGCCGGGGTGCGCGCCGTGGCCGCCGACGAGGACTTCCTGATCGGCCCCACCAGCGTCGCCCGCTTCATCAACGTCATCGGCATCCAGTCGCCCGGCTTGACCGCCGCGCCGGCCATCGGGGTCGACGTCGTCGAGATCCTCGGCGACGAGGGGCTGACGCTCGACCCGCGCGACGACTTCGTGCCCGGCATCGAGGCGCCGATCCGTTTCGCCGAACTCGAGCGCGAGGAGCAGGCCCGGGTAGTGCGCGGCGACCCGCGCTACGGCCGCATCGCCTGCCGCTGCGAGATCGTGACCGAGGGCGAGGTGCTGCACGCCATCGAACGCGGCGCCCGCACCATGGACGGCATCAAGTTCCGCACCCGCGCCGGTATGGGCCGCTGCCAGGGCGGGTTCTGTGCCTGGCGCTGCATGCGTCTGTTGGCCGACACGCTCGAGCTGGAGGTACCGCAGGTGACGAAGCGCGGCGGCGCGTCGTGGATCGCCCGAGCCCGCATGGAGGTGGAGCATGCCTGACCTTCGACCGTGGGACCTGCGAAGCCGCTACGACGTGGTGATCGTCGGCGCCGGGCCGGCCGGCCTGGCCGCCGC
>PXAU01000232.1 GCA_003567075.1 Trueperaceae bacterium | reverse complement strand
TACCCCTTGATTTTATCTTAACCTGGCTGTATAATGCTTAGACCTGCGGGTGGTTAGCTCAGTTGGTTAGAGCGTCGCGTTGACATCGCGGAGGTCGTAGGTTCGAGCCCTATACCACCCATGGAGCACCTGGTTAAAACAGGTGCTTTTTTCTTAATATAAACCTCCGCTTTGACCATTTAACTGATTATGATAATGCCTGGCAGCAACTGCATGTGTAAATGCTGCCGCCCATGTAAGCTTGTTTTAGGATGGTTGTGCCGCACTTTGGGCAGGGTTTGCCGTTGTTGGCCACGCACATCACCACTCGGTAACCGCCGGGCTGACCGAACAGGTCTTTTTCTGTGCTGCGACCACCCATGCGAGTCATTTCTGCCAATGTTTGTTTGAGGCTGTTGTAAAGGTTTTGCACTTCTTCATCCGAGAGTGTGTTGGTTTTCCGCTTGGGGTGCAGGTTGGCGTTCCAGAGGATATCCTGCAGGCTGCCGTTCCCCAGCCCGGGGATGCGCTGTTCGGTGGCCAGTGCGGCTTTGAGTGATAGCTTTTGGACAGCCTCTGGTGAGAGAAGCTGCTCGAAATAAGTTTCATCAAAGGCCTCTGTGAGGGGAGAGGGTTTTTCTTTGGCAATGCTGTAATAAGGGTTGTCAAATTCATCATTTGTCTCAAAGCAATAAATTCCACCATACATGGAGAGTGAGGTTGAAAGGAATTTATCATCATCCAGCTCGAGCAGTAGCTGATGTTTTTTCGGGATAGGACCAGCTGTGGGGTGCAGGCGAAGGTTAACCCCATCACAGAACAACAAGGTTGCATTGGTGAGGCTGATCTCTACGAACATCCCCAGGCCGCGGCTGGAGATAATTTCACTCCCAAATAGTCGATCGGAATAATCAGCCGGGTCACCATGAAACCAGGCGAACTTATGTGGGGAAGCAGCAGCTACAATGGATTTAACCGTTTTGCCTGTTAGATTTTCATTGATCTGCCGTGCAACTGTGTTTGATTCGGGTAATTCGAGCATTAGGTGGTTCCTTTGGATTATGCGTTAGGGTCGCCTTCGATTTATTAATATGATTAGAATGATTGATTCGGCGAGTAATGGGTATCGGCTTCTTTTCTTTGTCGTAGAGACTTGGAAACTGCCACTATGATAACATTATGACGATCGGTTTTCAATGGCTTTCGTAAAGTCTTTTGATTTAGTTTGAGGTCTTGCTAACTTCCAGGAATAATAGTATATTAAGTGCAGAGCAATGACCGGGACGAGTAGCTGGAACGATTGCCAATAGAGAGAGAAGATCATTGGCTGAAAATCTTCTCAGGTAAGCGCCAGTGAAAACCCCCCGAGAGCATGAACCTGAAGTGCCTGATGGCAGATTAAGGTGAACGGATTGCCCCGTTATCGGCACCAAGAGATGTCCAACGAGCATAATCGTGGATAAATCTGGGTGGAACCGCGTGAGATCACTCTCGCCCCAGTGGGTGAGGGTTTTTTGTTTAACAACTTAGCAATGGTTTTTGTCTGGATGTTACCCGTCCTGAAGAAAACCAATCATCCGAAGGAGGATCAGGATGTCAGAAAATTATGAAGATTCGAAACTGTATCGGCTGCGGCACTCGGCCGCGCATGTGATGGCGCAGGCTGTGCTGGAGAAATTCCCCAGCGGAAAAGTCGCCATCGGGCCGCCTGTTGATGACGGTTTTTACTACGACTTTGATTTGCCCCGACCGTTAACCCCTGAAGACCTGGAAGAAATCGAAGCCCGCATGCGTGAGATCATCAAGGCAAATGAGCCCTTTATCCGTGAAGAGGTTTCTGCGGAGGAGGCGCGCCAGATCTTTGACGACCAGCCTTATAAAATTGAATTGATCGAAGGTCTTGAGGATGGCGGCATAGATGAGCACGGCAACCCGGTTGATGAGAAACCGGTGATCAGCATCTACAAGAGCGATACCTTTGTCGACCTTTGCCGCGGACCCCACTTGGAGCGCACAGGGCAAATCAACCCCAAGGCCGTCAAATTAATGAACGTGGCTGGTGCCTATTGGCGTGGTGATGAACACAACCCGATGCTTCAACGTATCTATGGCACAGCATGGTTGTCGCCAAAGGAACTAAAGCAGTACCTGTGGCGTCTGGAGGAAGCAAAAAAGCGCGATCACCGCAAGTTGGGTAAAGCACTGGACTTGTTCAGCGTCAGCGATGAGGTTGGGTCTGGCCTGGTACTGTGGCATCCCAACGGTGCTAAGGTCCGCTTTTTAGCGGAGCGTTTCTGGGAAGATGAGCATCTTGCCAATGGTTATGAGTTTGTGTATACGCCCCACATCGGCAAGGCTGATCTGTGGAAGACGAGCGGGCATTTGGATTTCTTCGCTGAGAACATGTACGCGCCGATTGAGATAGAAAATCAGCAGTACTATCTCAAGCCGATGAACTGTCCCTTCCACATCGAGATTTTTAAATCGGGCATTCGTTCCTATCGTGATCTGCCGATGCGCTTTGCAGAGAAAGGCACAGTCTACCGGTATGAACGCAGCGGTGTGATGCATGGGTTGCTGCGGGTGCGTGGTTTCACGCAGGACGACGCGCATCACTTCTGCACGCCCAAACAAATGCCAGAAGAGATCGATTTTGTGCTCTCCTTCAGTCTGCATATTCTGCGCTCATTTGGTTTTAATGAGATCAAAGCCTACCTGAGCACCAGACCTGAAAAGGCTGCTGGTGATCCGGAACGCTGGCGCGATGCCGAGGCTGCGCTGGAGGCATCATTGAAGCGGGCTGAACTGCCTTATGAGTTAGATGAGGGTGGCGGCGCATTTTATGGGCCAAAGATTGATTTGAAGATCCAGGATGCCCTGGGCCGTGAATGGCAGCTTTCGACGATTCAGTTTGATTTTAATTTGCCAGAGCGTTTCGATTTCACGTACATTGATGAGGACGGACACGCCTACCAACCGTACATGATCCACCGGGCGCTGATGGGCAGCATTGAGCGGTTCTTCGGCATCCTGATCGAGCATTACGGCGGCGCGTTCCCGGTATGGCTCTCACCGGTGCAGGCGGTGATCATCCCGATTGCTGATCGGCATGTGGCATTTGCTCGGGAGGTATCTAAAGTGCTTAAGGATGCAGGTTTGCGGGTTTCAGTGGATGAGCGCAGCGACCGCATGAACGCCAAGATCCGTGATGCTGAACAGCAAAAGGTGCCTTACATGCTTGTGGTCGGTGACCGAGAGATGGAAAACAACCAGGTTGATATCCGCCGCCGCAGCGGCGAACGCTTGGGTGCGATGCTGGTGGATGATTTCAAGGCTTTGGCTTTGAAGGATGTGGCTGAGAAGGTAGAGGGTTGATGATTTTGAATGGGCAATTGCTGAATTTTGCTCTTCAAATAGTTGACTCCTCCCTCGATGGCACCGGTCTCCTGACCGGTGCCCATCAACTACATCAGAAGGTTTTTATTGGCGACCTAGGGTCAAAGGCTCTTGCTGGTCCTTTCAGGGGGCTTCGCACTCGGGAGACCAGCGAGATCGGTCAATAAAATTAATCAGTAAAGTCAAATGATGAAGCCGGTCTCCTGACCGGCGTCGATTGTTAAAAAACAGATAATTTATCTCCATATTATGAAAAATATCTTTAGATTTAAACGATTTAAATTATAATTGCGCTATGGACAGTTATAAATTTATCGATGGTGTATACGTCTATTTCGTGACCTTTACCACTATCGATTGGTTACCTGTCTTTGTAAATCCTGAGCCGACAAACATAGTTTTTGAGAGTTTGGTGTATTGTATCAAAGAAAAATAGTTACGGGTTCATGCATATGTCATTATGCCGAATCATATACATATGATTGTTTTTGATTCTGGCTTCAATAATGATCGCTTACAGAAAACCTTGACGGAATTTCGGAAGTTTACTGGTAGGAAATTGGCGAATTATATCGATTCTCATTTGGTTGCTTCAATTTCTGGGATCATACGCAAAGAGAAATTGAATGACCGAAGAAGGCAGGTTTGGCAGCCTGGTTGGCATGCTGAGGCTATTGTTAGTGAAGTGTTCCTGCATCAAAAGATGGAGTATATTCATGAAAATCCCGTCAGAAAAGGTTATGTGGATTTTCCTGAACACTGGGCAAATTCATCAGCAGGATTTTGGAGTAATGGTAAAGAAGGGAAAATTCCTATACCTTTGGAAATTGGGGTTGAGGATTAGTTTGGGATAATGCCAAAGGTGTATTGTTTAGTTTTTTTATGTGTTTTGACACAGGTCTTAAAGATAGCGGTGTCTCACTAATCCTGAAAATATTATGAGACCAGCGAGATCGGTTAATAACGTTAATCAGTAAAGTCAAATGATGAAGCCGGTCTCCTGACCGGCGCAGATTGCCTGCTGCCTGGCGTTTAGGAGATGGATTATTACCAAGATTCCAATTCGGTGTTTGATTAAACCAAATCAAATGTTTTGGAGACCTGCGGTCAAGAGCGCTCGCTGGTCAGGAGACCAGCGAGATCGGGGGATGGTGGGAGACCAGCGAGATCGTTCGAAAGCCTCGATGGCGCCGGTCTCCTGACCGGTGCCCATCAACAACATCAGAAGGTTTTTATTGGCGACCTAGGGTCAAAGGCTCTCGCTGGTCCTTGCAGGGGGCTTCGCACTCGGGAGACCAGCGAGATCATTGGAGAGTGATCAATGTGAACGGAATTGACCTGGCAATTGCTGAATTTTGCTCTTCAAATAGTTGACGATTTATGAGTATTAATGGTAATATAAACGACGTTCCCTAAATGGGAATGTCGTTTATATTGCATTAATATTGTTCTTATCAGAAGGAGAGCTTACACTATAAGTAGCAAAGACGATTACCGCATCAATAAACATATTCGTGCTACAAAAATACGTCTGATCGATCAAAACGGCGAAAATCACGGTGTTGTTAGTTTACGTGAGGGATTAAGCCGGGCAGAAGAAGCCCAGCTAGACCTGGTCGAAGTCGCCCCAGGCGCAGATCCGCCAGTTGCCAGGATCATGAATTTTGGCAAGTTCCTGTACGAAAAGGAAAAGAAAGAGCGGGAAGCACGAAAATCGCAAACAAAGATCGAAATTAAAGAGATCCGTTTGCGCCCAAAAACAACCGATCACCACAAAAGTTTCAAAGTGCGCGACGCGCGCCGGTGGTTGAGCAATGGGATGAAAGTTAGAGTGACCATTCGCTTCAGAGGACGTGAGATCACTTATCCGGAGATCGCTCTCGAGGATTTACGAGAGATTGCCGAAGAGTTGGCGGACGTTTCAGAAGTGGAACAGGCACCGAAACTGGAAGGGCGAACGATGTTTATGATGCTCGCGCCTAACAAGTAATGCCAACGATCTTCTGACGAGCACGACAATTTGACGAAGTTGAATACCTACGGTTCTGCAAGCCTGCACCGTAGGATTTTCATGAGAGGAGTTGAAAATGCCACGTAAACCTAAGGATGGCAAGTACAAAATGAAGACCCATAAGGCAACCTCGAAACGGTTCAAGATGACCGGTTCTGGCACTATTATGCGTACAAAAATTGGCAAGGGTCACTTGCGCCGGCGAACACCGGATCGGACCAAGCAATTGTTTGAGCGTATGATCCCTGTTAAAACCCGAGGTTTTCGCAAGAAAGTCCGTCGCCTTGCGCCCTATATGGACAAGAATAAAAAATAATTATTATCAAATTTAGATTGCGGCTGTTGGGTGTATGCAACGGGTGATGGATCGTATTCACCGGCGCCCAGGGGTTCGCAAAGGAGAAAAACATGGCACGTGTAAAGGGTGGCCCACATCGCTACCGAAGGCATAAAAAAATTCTCAAGCTCAATAAGGGCTATTACGGTACCAAGAGCAAGCTGTATCGTCGTGCGAATGAGCAATACCTGAAAAGCCAATGGTATGCTTATCGTGATCGACGAAACCGCAAGCGCGACCTGCGACGGTTATGGATATCCCGTATCAACGCTGCGGCTCGCCAAAATGGCACCACTTACAGCAAGCTGGTTCATGCTTTACGGGAAACAGAGATCAACCTGAACCGCAAGATGCTGGCAGACCTGGCTGTTCGAGAGCCTGAGGCTTTTTCTGAAATTGTAAGCAAAGCACTCAGCTAAAAGTTTACTCAAGCAGAAATTAATAGAGGATGCTGACGGAGCATCCTCTTTTTGGTATAACATGCGGTGTACCAAAAGATATCAAAGGGGGATGATTAATTCCACTACTCAAGTCATATGGTAACCGTTGAGATTAAACTCTCAATCAGGCACAGGGAAGCGCATCAGGCGGTTGTTGCGTGCATCCGAAACCCACACATTACCATCAGGGTCAACCGCTAATCCACCAACAATGCCGATCTCATCCGGTCCGCTGCCAAACCCTCCCCAGGCGAACAGGAAATCCCCATGCTGGTTGAACACCAGCACCCTGCCCAGCATTGGATCTGCCACAAAAACACGGTAATCTTCATCGATAGTCAGGAAGGGTTTATTATCCAGTGTATCGCTGTACCAGCCTTCAATATCCCAGGTAATGTGATTGGGGAAATTGAGTGTATCCGCATCGGGTAGCATGATCTGGATGCGCCGATTCCAGGTATCAGCAACAAACAAGCGCCCGGTATCATCCACTTCGATGCCCACGGGTTCGTCAAACTGACCGACGCCTAAACCAGCACCGCCAAATTCTCCCAGGTCGTTACCGTCGCTGTCGAAGATGACAACCCGTTTGTTACCTGTGTCAGTGATAAAAACACGGCCCTG
>PXAU01000385.1 GCA_003567075.1 Trueperaceae bacterium | reverse complement strand
GTGGCAGGCCCAGGTCTTCCATCGGCACGCCCTGGCTGTAGAGCATGCGCACCACGTAGTGATCGGGGACCACCAGCAGCGTCGCGGGGTCGCCCAAGGGTGCGTCGTCGGCTACGAGGCTCACCGGCACGTGCCCGTGCGGGCACACCAGCGGCAGCTCGCGCACCGCGTCGTAGAGCGAGCGTGCCACGTCGCGCTGGCGAGGTTCGGGAGCGAAGCAGCGGTCGGGGTCGAGGGTCCACTGGGTGCTCATGCCGTCCTCCTATGACGTCGGGCCGTCACCGGCGGCGATCGTGGTGCGGTTGGCGTCGAGTGTCGTCGGCGCCCGGTACAGCCGCTCGCCGGCCTTGCGGACGAGAAGCACGCCTTCGTCCTCGCGGTCGGCCCAGACCTCTGGATCGACACCAGTGGGGTCGAGGTAGCCGAGGCCGAGGCGGGCGCAGGTGTCGGCGTCGAGCTGGCTGGACAGCGTCACGCGAACGCGTGGGACCTCGCGGCCGGCCTCCCAGCGCCCGGAGCCGCGCACGTGGGTGGCGTGTGCCAGGACCCCGAGTGGCACGTCGCGGAAGCGCTCCCATTGCTCCAGGAAGTAGGGCAGCGTGTGGTAGCCGATACGCTCGATCCATTCGCCGTGGACGCGGCTGACGGTGTCCAAGTGGGGCGCGTGGATGATGAGTTCGCCCCCCTCGGCCAGCGCCGGCTCGAGCTTGTACATGGCCTTGCCGGCGGTCCACAACTCGTCGTACATGGCCGGGGCGCAGGCCAGCACGCGCTGCATGGGGCGCGGCAGGTGCGTCACGTGGCGCTCGTGCGAGAGCGCCGCCGCCTCGCGCCAGGCCGCGATGGGGTCGCCGATGCTGATCGAACCGAGCGCGCCCCCCTCGACCGTCAGCGCCACCAGCGTGGTGGGGGTGGTGACGAACTCGGCCGCGGCATGGATCATGGCCCGTACGGGGGTGTCGGCGAAGCCGATCGTCCCCAACACGCCCGAGAGCGCTCCGAGCCAATGGGTGACGTTGATCATGTCGGCGCCGCTGACGCCAGGGAAGTAGTACTTGTACCCGCCCGAGAAGCCGACGACTTCGTGCGGGAACGTCGGACCGAGGATGATGACCTGCTCCGCGTCCGGAACGGCGCGGTTGATGCGTACGTCGACGTCGCCGCCCAGGGTCGGATGCCAGCGCTCGCCGGCGATCTCCTGGATGCGTGCGCGCGGCAGGGTGCCGAGCGACACCAGCGTGCCGGCCTCGAACCAACCGTGGTTGACGATCCTGACGTGCCGGTAGCGGCCGCGCCGCTCCTCGGCGCCGATCCCGAGCAAGCGCAGCAAGCGCTCGTCGTCTAATGGCGGGTGGGTTCCGAGCGCGACCATGAAGGTGAGCTCGCGGGCAGCGGCGAGCAACTCCACCAGATCGGCGAAGAGCTGAGGTAGTGGCACCGTGCGGGTGTGGTCCGGGATGAGCACCAGCACGCGCTTGTCGTCGAAGGCGCCCGTCGCCAGACCGGCCTCCAGGGTGGCCCGAACGGTGCTGGCGTCGAGCGCCTGCCCCGCGGGGGCGACGGCACGGGCGACGACTTCGCGGGCGGCGACGTCACCTGGGCGCTCGACGGACCGATCGGCCGGCATCGAACTCACACCCCCCCGAAGGCTGCGTATCCGCCGTCGACCGGCACCACCACGCCGGTGACGAAGCGCGAGGCGTCGCTGGCGAGCCACTGAACGGTGCCGATCAGGTCGTCAGGTTCGCCGAAGCGACCCATCGGGGTGTTCGCCAGGATGGTGGCGCCGCGCTCGGTTGGCTCGCCGCTCGGCTGTAGCAGCAGCGCCCGGTTCTGCTCGCCGACGAAGAAGCCCGGTGCGATGGCGTTGACGCGCAGCCCTTCGCCGTAGGCCTGGGCCATGTGCGCAGCCAGCCAACGGGTGAGGTTGTCGACAGCGGCCTTGGCGGCGCCGTAGCCGATCACGCGCGTCAGCGGCTTCTGCGCGGCCATCGAGCTGATCGTGATCACCGAGCCGCGGCCGGCGCGGACCATCGACGGCGCGAAGGCCTGGATCGTCAGCAGGGTGCCGTCCAGGTTGAGCTCCACCACCTGCCGGAAGGCGTCGGGCGTGAGGCCGAAGAGGTCGCGCTCGCCGAAGACGATCGCGTCGGGGCGGTTGCCGCCGGCGGCGGTGAGGAGCACGTCGATGCGGCCCCAAGTCTGCTCCACCCGTTCGGCGGCGTCGGCCAAGGCGGCCGGGTCGAGCACGTCGGCGGCGATACCCAGGGCGTCGTGGCCGGCCTCGCGCAGCGCTGCGGCGGCGGCGTCGATCGCCTCGCGGCGGCGGCTGAGCAGGGCCACCTTGGCGCCGGCCTCGGCCAAGCCGTGTGCCATCGCCAGGCCCAGCGTGCCGGCACCGCCGGTCACGACGGCGACCCGGTCCGTGAGGTCGAAGCGCGTCATGGCGTTCCCTCCGTCCGCGCGCTGGCTTTGAGCGGCGCCAGGTGGCGCTCGAAGTGCCGGCGCAAGGCGTCGCGGTAGGCGCCCTCGTGGGCGCGCAGGAGCGCCCGCAGGCGCTCGCCGTAGCGCTGCAGGGCGCTCCCGAACGTCACGTGCAGCACCTGGCGGGCGTCGCGTTGCTCGAGCAGCGCCAGCAGCGCGCTGCCCGGCAGCGCACGCAGGTCGGGCACGCCCTCGGGGCGGCCGCTGATGTGGTAGCTCTTGACGTCCGTGGCGAACCGCTCGAGGCCCAGCTGCATCACGTCTCGGAGCAACGCCGGCTCGACCGCCCCCGCCACGCGCAGCGCCTCCAGGTAACTGGTGCCGGCCGTCTTGAGGTGCACGCGACCGGCGGTCGCTTGGGCAGCGATGGGGTAGACCGCGAACTTGTCGGAGCCCGAGTGGAGGCTCAGCTTGTAGCCTCCCAGGGCCTCGGCCACGCGTGCGTGCCCATGGAGGTCGCGCGCCAGCGCGCCCAGGTCACCGATGTAATCGACACCCTTCTCGAAGGCACCCACGAAGCGCGGCGCCAGCGAGACCCAGTCGACGCCGAGCCGACGCAGCTCGAGCGCCAGATAGGCGTGTTCGGCGAGGCTGGTTGGGGTTGCGGTCTCGTCGACGGAGACCTCGATCTCGGCCTGCTCGGGGCCGGCGTGAGCGCGCAGGTGGCGCGTCAGCCTGGCGACGTGGGCGACGGCGGCGCCGTACTTCACGGCGGCGCGCTCGAGGTCACCGGGGCTGAGGCACAGCGCCCGCTCGCCGAGGTCGAGCTCGAACGCGCCGAGTCGCTCCAGCAGGTCGCCGGGGCTGCTCTCCAACGCCGCCCAGGGGGGACGGCGCTCGAAGGCGGCCTGGAGGGCGTCGTTCGCGAGCGTGTCGGCATCGTCCTGGACGTGATCGCCCGGGTCGATCGTGAACATCGTGTACCCGGCGGCGAGACACAGGTCGATGTCCGCTTCGCTCTTGAGGTGGTCGGCGTCGGCGCCGAGCGGGTGCTGCCAGCCGGCCACGAACGCTCCCGCGGTGGCATCGTCGAGCACCTCCTGCGGGCTACGGCCGGTGCGCGCGTTCTCGCGCATCGATTGCTGCGCGAAGACGGCCGCGACGCGTGCCTCGGCGCGCGTGGCGCGCAGCGCGGCCACGTGGCCGGGCGTGGCGAGGCCCAGCCGGTCCCCGAAGCCGGCCGACGCGCCCGTGCCGAGCGGTACGGGGGTCAGGTTGGGGAGCGCAGCGCGCAGCGCGGCCAGGTTCGGGCCGTCGAGCGGGCCGCGCAGCACGCTCGAGTCCGCCTGGCGCGCGATCTCACCCTCGAACGGCGCGAGATCCTCGGCCCGTTCGGCGGCGAGGGCGAGCCGATAGGACCCCTGCGGCCCATACTCCGTCCAGAGGCTGCGGGGGCCGTGGCTGCGGGCGCTTCCAGGGACGAGTTCGCGGGCGACCTGCACGACGGTGTCGCTGAGGTCTTCGGGAGAGTGATCCATGCACGCGTCCTTTCGCGTTGCGAAGCCCGTCGCGGCGGCGCTGATCGGACGAATGGTCCGCCGTGCGCGTGTGGAACGCACCGTGAACGCTAACGTCCGGGTTCCAGGTGAGCCTATCGGTCGCACGCCCCGAGCGTCAAGCTGGGGGCGCGGCAGCGCGCGTCGAGGCGCGCACGACCAACTCCGGTTGCAGCACGATGTCCACGCCATGCCCGCGCCCCTCCATGCGCTCGAACAGCATGGTCATGGCGTGGCGGCCGAGGTCGTAGGTGGAGGCTCGCATGGTGGTGAGCGGGGGCGTGAACATGCGCGCGAACGGGATGTCGTCGTAGCCGACGACGGCGATGCGCTCGGGAACGGCGATACCCAGCTCGGCCAGGGTGACCAAGGCGCCGGCGGCGACGAGATCGTTGAAGCACACCAGGGCGTCGATCGAGGGGTCGCGGGCCAGCAGCGTGCGGGTCGTGCTCTCGCCGCCCTCGACCGTCGGTGGCCCGGCGAGCACGTTCGCCGCCGGGACGTCGATGCCGTGTTCGCGTGTCTCACGGTCGATCCCCAGGATCCGCTCGCGGGCGGCATGCGAGTCGACCGGGCCGGCGATCACGCCGAAGCGTCGGCAGCCGATGGCCAGGAGGTGGTGCATCAGCTGGCGCATGCCGTACTCGTGGTCGAGGCGCACCGAACCGGCGACGCCGGGTTTCGAGCGCCGGTTCACGATCACAGCGGCGTGGTGGCGACCCAGCAGCGCGTCGAGACGCTCGGCCGAGAGCCGCGGGCTGCAGGCGATCACGCCGTCGACCCGCCGGTCTTCGAAGGCCTCGAGCGCCGCCACCTCACGCTCGACGTCCTCGATGACGTTCGTCAGGAGCAGCGTGAAGCCGTGTGCGATGGCGACGTCCTCGGCACCGCGCACGATGGCCGGGAAGTAGGGGTTCGTCACGTCGGGGACGATCAGGCCGATGGTGCGTGAGCGGTGGGCCTTGAGGCCGCGCGCCACGATGTTCGGTCGGTAGCCGAGCGTTGCGATGGCGTGGCGCACCCGGGTGCGGGTGCGCTCCCCGACGCCGGGTCGGTCGTTGACGACGCGTGACACGGTCATCACCGAGACGCCTGCCTGTTCGGCGACGTCGGCCAAGGTCACCTTCTCCGTCGTGTCGAACGCGTTCACCGTGCCTCCGCGCTCCGCTGCGGCGCCGCTTCGGGCGATCGCCCGAAGCGCATCTGGTTAACGATAACGAACTCGTGCGATGAATGTACCTTCCGCAGGCGCCCGAAAGCAAGGGGTCGCGCAGCTGCACGGAGGGTTCGGCCAGGCCCGCGCGGGTCGGACGCGCGCCGCCCGCTTCAGCGCCCCGCCCGCTTCAGCGCCCCGCCCGCTCCAACGCCGTGGTCGCGCCCTGAACGAAGCCGAGCCCGATGCTGCGATCGTAGAGCCCGTAGCCGGGGATCGCGCGCTCGCCCCAGAGCATCCGTCCGTGGTCGGGCCGTAGCGGCACGTCGACCCCCGCAGCCACCAACGGCTCGAGCACGGCCACCAGGTCGACATCGCCGGCAGAGGGGTGGTGGGCCACCTCGTGGAAGTCGCGCTCGCCCGTGCGCCGCACGTTGCGGGCGTGCACGAAGGCGATCCGCTCGGCGAACGCTGAGGCCATCGCCGGCAGATCGTTGGCGGCTGATGCGCCGAGGGCGCCGGTGCAGAAGGTGAGTCCGTTGGCGCGACTGTCGACCGCCGCGAGTATCCGCTCGATGCCGGCGGCATCGGACACGATGCGCGGCAGGCCGAAGACCGACCAGGGCGGGTCGTCGGGATGCAGCGCGAGCCGCACGCCGAGGCCGTCGGCAACGGGGGTGACGTCCTCCAGGAAGGCGACGAGGTGCTCGAACAGGCGCGCCTCGCTCACCGCGCGCGCGCGCCGGAAGAGCGCGTCGAGCTCGGCGCCGCCGTAGCCCTGGGCCCAGGCGGCCAAGCGTTCCATACCGTCGCTGAAGTCGAAGCGGTCCAGGTCGGCGTGTCGGTAGGCCATCGCGTTCGAGCCGTCGGCCAGAGGCATGGCGAAGTCGGTGCGGATCCAATCGAACACGGGCATGAAGTTGTAGCAGACGGTCCGCACGCCGGCGGCGGCAAGGTTGCGCAGCGAGGCGCACCAGGCGGCAACGTGCTCGTCGCGCTCGGGCCCGCCGAGCTTGATGGCCTCGCTCACCGGCAGACTCTCGACGACGCTCCAGGTGAAGCCGTGCGCGGCCAGAGCATGATGGCGCGCGGCGATCGCGGCGGGCGACCAGACGGCCCCGGCGGGCACGTCGGAGAGGGACGTGACGAGCCCGTCGAGTCCCGCGACCTGGCGCAGCGAGAGCAGGCTGACGGGGTCGTCGGGGCCGAACCAGCGTAGGGTGAAGATCATGCGGCAACCGCCGCGCTGCACGCGTTCACGAGGACCGTGCGGCGCGCCATGAGGAGGAGACCGTGGCCCCCGTCGACCGAAGCGCCCTGGCAGCGTTCTACCGTGATCATCTCGAGCATGCGGTGCTCCCCTTCTGGCTCGACCGCGCCGCCGACGGCGAGCGCGGCGGCGTGTTCACGTGCCTCGACAACGTGACGGGGCGACGCGTCAGCGACGACAAGTATGTGTGGTCGCAAGCGCGCTGGGCGTGGACCATGGCCCACGCGGCGCGCATGGCCGAGCGCGGCAGCTTGTCGCTTCCGTACGAGCTGCTGCTGCACCCCGCCCGCTCGACCGCCGACTTCCTCCTGCGCCACGCTTTCCTCGATGACGGTGCCGTGGCGTACCTGCTCGCGGCCGACGGTACCAAGAAGGAGTTCATGCCGGGCAAGGGTCACGATCTGAGCTTCTTCGCCGACGGCTTCGTGATCCTGGCGTTCACCGGCGTGGGGCGCGCCACCGGCGACG
>PXAU01000217.1 GCA_003567075.1 Trueperaceae bacterium | reverse complement strand
TCCGGGGAGCCAAGTGCGCTCCACGCTCCCCTGGACGGAAGCCCGACCGCAGCACGTGCTGGCGGGGGCGCCTTCTCGGCCCTGCGATCCTCGCAAGCGGCCTACTCGGCACGTCGTCCGCATTGTCGTGCTCTCTCAGGGTAGCGGCGACCTCGAGGCCTCGCCGGGACGTTTGTCCCGCGGTCTCGTTGTCGTCCAGAACGGCCCTCAAGCCCGTCGCCCGCGCCTCGGGCCCTCGTTCAAGCCGCGCGGCGTGTGCGTCGTGGGGCCCGCCGCGTGACCCGCCGCGAGGCCCGCCGCGGGGCCGGTTGGCAGCGCGGACACACGTGCGTACCCCGCTGCCCGACCACCAGTCGCTCGAGCCTGGTGCCGCAGCGTCGACAGGGCTCGCCGGCATGACCGTACACGGCCAACTCCTGCAGGAACGCGCCCACCTCGCCGTTGACCGTGCGGTAGTCGTAGAGCGTCGTCCCCTGCAAGGCCAAGCTGGCCTCGAGCACCTCGAGCAGCGCCCCGTGCAGCGCCACCACCTGGGCCCTGCGCAGCTGCCGCGCGGGGCGCAGCGGGTGCACGCCCACCCGCCACAACGCCTCGTCGGCGTAGATGTTGCCGACGCCGGCCACGACCCGCTGCGACAACAGCAGCGTCTTGATGGCCACGCCCGAGCGAGCGAGCGCGCGCCGGAAGCCCTCGGTCGTGAAGGCCGGGTCGAGCGCGTCCGGGCCCAACGCCGCCAGCGTCGGCAGGTGACGGTAGTCGCCAGCAGGCACCACCGTGAAGCGCCCGAAGCGGCGGACGTCTTGGAAGTAGAGGTCGCTCGGCGCCGGGCCCGAGAGCCGTAGCCGCACCCGTAGATGCCCTGGCGGCGGCGTGCGTCGAACGACGCCGGTCATGCCCAGATGGACGACCAACTCGTCGCCCTTCGCCTCGCTGTGGCCATCCTGACGCGCGCTGCCGCCCTGCGCCCGCCTCGCGTCCGCCGGCATATGCACGAGCGGCAGGAGGAGGAACTTGCCGCGGCGCTGGACCGCTTCGATTCGCTGGCCAGGCAGACGCTCCAGCCCGGCGTACTTCGGGCCCGCCGGGGCGTCCATGCGTTCGGCCTCGAGCACCGTGCGGCCCGGCAACCACGACGCCAGCTCGCGCCGGACCGTCTCGACCTCAGGCAGTTCGGGGATAACGGACGGTCCCTTCGTACAGCGCCCGGCCCACGATGGCACCATCGAGGCCCAGCGCCTCGTACGTGTCGAGGTCGGCATCGCGCGCCACGCCGCCGCCTGCCACGAGGGTGTGCGGGAACGCCGCGCGAACGGCCTTGACGGGTTCTGGGTCGACGCCCTGCAGGGTGCCGTCGCGACTCACGTCGGTGACGATCAGATGCCGAACACCGAGCGCTGCCATGCGTTCGGCCAACATCACGGCCGTGACGTCGGTGACGTCGGTCCAACCACGCACGGCCACCATGCCGTCCTTGATGTCGACAGTCACGGCCACGCGGTCGGCGCCGAACTCGGCCACCAGGTGCTCCACCATCTGGGGGTTGGTGACAGCAGCGGTGCCCAACACCACCCGATGCACGAGCGACAGCCAGGCATGCGCCGTCTCCAAATCGCGCACGCCGCCGCCGAGCTCCACTCGCACCGTCTCGGGCGATTCGGCCGCCACCCGCCGCGTGAGCGCGCGGATCACGTCGCGGTTGCTTCCGCGCCCCAGGGCGGCGTCCAGGTCGACCACGTGCAGGTCGCGCGCACCGAGGCGCACCCAGTGCGCAGCAGCATCGCAGGGGTCCTCGAAGTACACGGTCTCGCGCGCGGGATCCCCCTCGACGAGACGCACCGCACGGCCGCCCTGCACGTCGACCGCCGGGTAGATGGTGAAACTTCGCGTCATGGACCCTGAACCTCCTCGTCGACCAGCGCCAGCACCTCGTCGTCGTCGCTCAGCTCGTCGAGGTCGCCGAACACCAGCAGCCTACCGTCACGGCGGACGAACAGGGGCAGCACGTCGTGGGCCCCGAGGTCGGGATCGGCCGCGCGCCAGGCCGCACGCGCGCGCTCGACCGATACGCGCTCGAGCGTGCTCCGCGGCGCGCGGGCGGCGACGCGTTCCCAGCGGCCGACGTCGATGGGGGAGCCGAACAGCAGCGTGGCCCCGATCGCATCGAGCACGGCGTAGAGCCCACCATCGGAGTCCGGTCGCAGGAGCGCCCGTACCCTCTGGATCAGGAAACTCTCTCGGGCACGCTGCGCCACGAGCACGTTCACCGCAGGGTTGGGCGTGACGGCGAGCAGGGTGCCGCACTCGTCGGCACCCGCACGGGCCAAGGTGGACGGGTCGAGCGCGTCGCCTTGGAGCGCATCGAGCCCTTCGTCACGGGCCAACGCCACGTTGCGGGCGTTGTGGTCGATCAACGTGACCCTCCGGGTGTCTGCCAGGTGGTGCGCGAACTCCCGCGCGAGCGCGCTGGCGCCGACGATCAGCACCGGCCGGGTGGCTGGATCGGCGCGAACGAGCTCGCCCCGCCGCTCCAGCCAGCCGACGCCGCGCTTCAGCAGGAACGGCACCGACGCCGTCGTGAAGATCGCCATGAACACCAGGATCGAGAACACCGTCTGGTCGATGATGCCGGCCTGCAGGCCGATGCCGGCGATGATGATCTCCACCGCACCGCGCCCGTTCATGCCGAAGCCGACCGTCACCCCCTCGCGCCAACCGTGGCCGCTCGGGAGGTAGAACAGCGCCGTCCCGATGATCTTCCCGACGGTGGCCAGCACGATGAGCGTTACCAGCAGCACCAGGTCCCCACGGAAGACGCCGAACGACACCTCGAAACCGGCGGTGACGAAGAACACCGGCGCCAGGAACCCCAGCGAGACGTCCTTGACCACGCCCGTGACGTCGTGCGAGAGGCGCTTGTTGCGGATGCCCTCGCGCAGGAACAAGCCCGCCAGGAAGGCGCCCAGGATGCCGTGCAGACCGGCCAGCTCGGCCAGCTCGGCGAAGGCGAGCGCCACGAGCAACGCCAGCGTGAGGTAGAAGGTGCGGCCGCCGAAGCCGCGCGCCACGAGCCACGAGAACATCCGCGGCACCACCAGCACGCCGAGAACCCAGGCGGCCGCGAAGAAGGCCGCGATCTGCAGCGCCACGACGCTAACGCTCGCTAACGACACCGTGCCGACGGTGACGGACGAGAGGATCGCAGCGAAGATGATGAGCGCCAGCGTGTCAGCGATGAGGGCGCCTGCCATCATCACGTGGCTCACGCGCGTGTCGAGGATCCCGAGCTCGACCAGGATGCGCGACTTGGTGGCGAGCGAGGTGACGCCCATCGCCATGCCGATGAACAAGGCCGCCCACACGTCGCCGATGAAGGCCATCGTGACCCAGTAGCCCAGCGCGAACGGCACCACGAAGCCGCCGATCGCAGCCCAGAACCCAGCCGTGGAAGCGCGGCGGAGGTCGCGCAGGTCGATCTCCATGCCGATGTACGTCATCATCAGCAGGATCCCGAGCTCGGCGATCACCAGCAATGGCGCACCGGCCTGCAACCATCCCAGCAGCGGCGGTCCCAGCAGGATGCCGGCGCCGATCTCACCCAACACCGCCGGGTAGCCCATGCGACTGACGACGTTCCCCGCCACGAAGGCCACCACGAGGACGGCCAACAGGTTCAGGATGCT
Source organism: Trueperaceae bacterium (assembly GCA_003567075.1). Lineage (GTDB taxonomy): Bacteria > Deinococcota > Deinococci > Deinococcales > Trueperaceae > CSSed10-48. The sequence goes on along the minus strand of PXAU01000217.1, from coordinate 3,218 downwards.
GAGCTCCATCGCTCCCTCTCGGCCTCGACGCAGGCGCTGCTCGAGACGCCGGCGCACCCCCTCGGGGCCGTGCGCCGGCGGACAGTCTATCCACAGGCAGGAGCGGGCGGGCGCTTGCTGGGATGCCGGCCCCCGCGCCGTGACCTGCTATGCGCTCCCGTTTACGCCAGGTCGAGGAAGGCCTCGAAGCGGGCTTGGGCGCGGTGCCGTTCAGGGCCATCCGGAGCCGCGTCGACCGCCGCCTCGAGCAGGTCGAGGTAACGCCCTTCGAGTTCCGCTCGCCGCGTCTCCACCCAAGGACCGTCGAAGCCCGCCAGGAACTCGCCGGCGTACGATGCGATCGCCGCCTCGAGCGCAGAGCGATCGCCGTCGCTCGCGCGCTCAGCGGCCGCCTCGAAGCTGCGCACGTCCCACCGGACCGGGAGATCGATCACCAACCAGACGTGCTCGTCAGCCACGCCGGCGCGCCCATGATCGGCGAGGGTCTTGCGCAAACGGCTCACCAGCACGTGGAGGTGGTTGTCGGCGCTCGGGCCGGACCACAGGTCCCGCCGCACGGCTGCGACCGGCGCCCGGCCGCCGTGCTCCAGCAGGTACACCAGCAGCATCACGACCTTGCGCGCCTCCCAGGTGAGGCGTGCTTCCCCCGCCGCCAGCGCCAGGCCCCCCAGGCTCGTGACGAGGAGCTCGCTGGCCAAGGGGTCGTTGAGCGACGCCTGGCGCGCCAAGCGTACGGCGACGGCCTCGCGCAGTTCGTCGGCCGAGAAGGGTTTGGTGAGGTAGTCGTCGGCGCCCTGGACCATGCCGCGACGCAACGATTCGCGGTCGTCCATGGCGGTCAGGTACATGAACGGCACGCCCCGCAGCGATGCGATCCGCCGCACTTCCGCGTGCAACTCGAAGCCGTCCATGACGGGCATCTGCACGTCTGCCAGGATCAGGTCGGGCTTCACGCCGTCGGCGAAGGCACGCAACGCGGCCTGCGGTCGATCGAAGGCGCGTACCTCGTAGCCGGCGAGGATCCGCTCGACCAGGGTGAGCACCGCCGCGTCGTCGTCCACCACCGCCACCACGGTACGGGTGGCTTCCGTATCGACCGCGCTGGCCACGACCGCGGTATGTCCATCGTGGTTGGGCATCGTCCCCATGCTAGGTCCCCGTCGCTCGCAGGGGCATGAAACGGCTCACGTCCGGGCACCGGGTGCGAGCGCACGGTCGCGTGCCGACGCCGACGAGCCGCCGACGGGCACGCGCCGAGCGGCTCTGATCAGGCGGTGCCGGCAGCTTGACGCGCTCGGGTCTAGACCGATAGTCTGACGGGATGGTCTCGCGCCGGGACGCCACGCTCAACCTCACGGCGCTGCTCCGCCACTCGCCGGGTGCGGATGCCGACGTCAGCGGCGAGGGCGAGTTCGTACCGCCCGACGCGCTGCTGGCCGCCGGGGAGCTACGCCTCCACGGTCCCCTCGTATGGTCGCTGCAGGTCGTCAACACCGGTGGGGACGATGATTTCGTCGTCACGGGCGAGGTGCGGGGCACGGTGCTGCTGGAGTGCCGGCGCTGCCTCGTCGACGTGCCGACGGCCGTCGCCACGAGCTTCGTGTACCCGATGCGCTATCGTGCCGGCGAGTCGATCGAGGTCCGACTCGTCGACGACGACGGCGACGAGGACGTGCTCGAGTTCGCGCAACCGCTGGCCGACTTCGCCACCTTGCTGACGCAGGTGTTCGCGATCGATCAGCCGCTCACGGTGCTGTGCCGTCCGGATTGCCGCGGGCTCGCACTCGACGGCGTGAACCTGAACGAGCATCCCGACCACGTCCCTGAGGAGCGCGAGCAGGAGAAGCGTTCGCCCTTCGCGCGCCTCGAGGACATCGACCTCTGACGACCGCGGGCGCCAGCGGCGCCCGGAGCAAGGAGAAGCACGTCATGGCCAAGCATCCCGTCCCCAAGAAGCGCACCTCGCGCGCCCGCCGCGACGCGCGCCGTTCGCACCACGCGCTCACCCCGCCCACGCTGGTGGAGTGCCCCGAGTGCAAGACGCGCAAGCCGCCCCACCGGGTGTGCCCTGAGTGCGGCACGTACGACGGCAAGCAGGTCGTCGAGGCCTGAACCTGGCAACGCCCGTCGGAACCGCGCGCAGGGCGTGCGGTAGGCTCGGGCCGGCCGCTCCCGCGGTGGCCCGGGCCGTTCCGTGTGGGGCGCCGTCAGCTGGGCGTGGGGCGCGGCCGATGCCGTGGCACGTGAACGCGCGCAGCGCGAAGGGGAGAGGACGAGCGTGAGCGAGGCAACCGTGCGAGCCGGCATCACCGCGTTGGGTGCGTACGCCCCGCCCAAGGTGGTCACCAACTTCGACCTCGAGCGCATCATGGACACCTCCGACGAGTGGATCACCGCCCGCACGGGGATCCGCCGCCGTCACGTCGCAGACGACGACGAGTACACCAGCCATCTCGCGATGCACGCCGTCGAGGACCTCCTCCGACGCCACGGCGACCACGCGCTCAACGGCATCGACATGGTGATCGTGGCGACCAACACCCCCGACGCCTTGTTCCCGGCAACCGCCGCGCTCGTGCAGGAGCGCTTCAAGTTGCGCGCCGGCGCCTTCGACCTGCTCGCCGCCTGCCCCGGCTGGATCTATGCGCTGGGAGCCGCCAAGGCCTTCGTCGAATCGGGGCAGTGCCGTAAGGTGCTGGCGATCGGCGCCGAGGCGCTCACGAAGATCGTGGACTGGGACGACCGGAGCACCGCCGTGCTCTTCGGCGACGGCGCCGGGGCCACGCTGGTCGAAGCCGTTCCCGAGCCGTACGGTCTGAAATCGATGGTCTTGGGCGCCGATGGGTCCGGCGCGCAGCACCTGCACATGCGCTCCACCGGCCGCTGCCTCCCCGACGGTACGCCGTTGGGTCAGCACATGGCCATGAACGGTCGAGAGGTGTTCAAGTTCGCCGTGCGCGTGATGGACACCGCGACGGTCCAGGCGGTGGCCGAAGCCGGTCTGGTGCCGGACGACATCAGCCTCTTCGTCCCGCACCAGGCCAATCTGCGCATCATCGACGCTGCCCGCGAGCGGCTGCGGCTGCCGCCCGAGCGTGTCGTCGTGACCGTCGACGAGTACGGCAACAACTCCACCGCCAGCATCCCGTTGGCCGTCGCCCACGCCTTGGACGGCGGCCGGGTGGCGCCGGGCGACAACCTGCTGTTCGTGAGCTTCG
>PXAU01000405.1 GCA_003567075.1 Trueperaceae bacterium | reverse complement strand
AGTGCCCCAGCCGCGGATCGAGCGCGTCGCGCAAGGCGTCGCCCACCAGGTTGAAGCCGAGCACCACGAACACGATCGCCAGGCCCGGGAAGGTGGCCACGTGCGGCGCCACCGCCAGGTACTCACGGCCGCGGGCGAGCATGAGGCCCCACTCCGGCTGCGGCGGCCGCGCGCCCAAACCAAGGAACCCGAGTCCCGCGGCGAAGAGGATGGCCACGGCCATCTGCAGACTGGACTGCACGATGATGGGCGCCATGACGTTGGGCAAGACGTGCTTGAAGAGCGTGGTGACACGGCCGCGGCCAAGCGCTCGGGCCGCCTCGACGTACTCGCGCTCCCGCACCGAGAGCACGCTACCTCGCACCAGCCGCGCGTAGATGGGGATCGAGGCGATCCCCACCGCGATCATCACGTTGGTGAGACCCGTGCCGAAGGTCGCCACCAACACGATCGCCAACAGGATGCCAGGGAACGCCAGCAGCGTGTCGACCACGCGCTGCACCACAAGATCGGTGGCGCCCCCGTAGAAGCCCGAGATGGCGCCGATCGGGACGCCCACTGCCACCCCGATGAAGACCGAGATCAGGCCGATGAAGAGCGAGATCCAGGCGCCGTGGATGAGGCGCGACAGCAGATCCCTCCCCTGCTCGTCGGTACCCAGCGCGTACCAGCGGACGGGACCGTCCACGCCGAACAGCCGCACCTCGCTGCTGACGAGACCGAAGAACCACGTCCAGCGCTCGCCGCGCACGAACAGCCTCACGGGGTACTGCTCCTCGCCCACCTGCACGCCGGCGATGGGGCTGCGCGAGACGTCGCGCACCCACAAGCCCAGTTGCCCCTCGGGACCGCGTAGCGAGACACCCGTCATCGGTGGCACGTATGAGCTGCGCAGCGCCTGCCGAGTAGGCGAGTACGGCGCCAGGAAGGGCGCGAAGGCCACCACCAGGAGGAAGAAGCCGATGACCGTGAAGCCGGCGATTGCGATGGGGGAGCGCGCGAGCCGCTTGCGCCAGCGCGGGGTGGTCCTGCGCTGAGCGATCTGGGCCGGCGCGGACGGTTGCTCTCCCTGTCCCGGCTGCTCGGGCGGCGGCGCACCACCGGGCGGCAGCCCCGGCTCGGCGCCGGGCGACTTGACAGGCTCAGTCATAGCGGATCCTCGGGTCGATGACCGCGTACAGCGCGTCCACCAAGATGTTGATGACGATGAACGAGGTTGCGATGAGCAGCACCGCACCTTGCACGACAGGGTAGTCGCGCGCCAGGATCGAGTCGACCAGCAACCGCCCGATGCCGGGCCAGGTGAACACCGACTCGGTGAGGACCGCGCCGGCCATCAGCGTGCCGAACTGCAAGCCACCCACCGTGATCACAGGCACCATGGCGTTGCGGAAGGCGTGCTTCAGCACCACGCTGTTACTCATGACGCCCTTGGCGCGGGCCGTGCGGATGTAGTCCTGCGACAACACCTCGAGCATCGACGATCGCGTCATGCGCGCGATGATGGCCATCGAACCGATGCCGAGCGAGAAAGCCGGCAGCACCAAATGCTGCCAGGTTCCCCTGCCTGCGACGGGGAACCAGCCCAGCTGTACGGAGAAATAGAGGATCGCCAACAGCCCGAACCAGAACACCGGCATGGACACGCCGATGAGCGCCCCGAACATCACGACAAGGTCAGCCCACGTGTTCTGCTTGATGGCCGCCACGATGCCCGCCGGGATGCCGACCAAGAACGCGATGACGATCGCGGCGGCGGCGAGCTCGATGGTGTTGGGGAAGAACTGCCGCAGGTCGGCGGTGACCAGCCGATTGGTGCGGGTGGAGCGGCCCAGGTCACCCTGGGCGAGGTTGGCGATGAAGATACCGAACTGCTCGTGGGTGGGGCGGTCGAGGCCGAAGCGCTCGCGGATACGCTCGATGGTGGCCTCGGTGGCGAACTCACCGGCCAGCAGGAGCGCCGGGTCGCCCGGCGCCAAGCGCACCATCAGGAACACGATGAGGATCACCCCGAAGATCGAGGGGATCGAGATCAGCACACGCCGCACGGCGTACTGGAACACGGAGCGGACTCCCAGCGGGGGCCGGTGCAGCGCAACGCGGGGGCGCGCGGCGCGATCGACCGGGCGGAGACGAGCGCGAGATACGACGTAGCGTCAAAGACGACGCGCCAGCAGGCGCGAGGCTGCGGGCCCGGCCCTGCTCGGAGGGCCGGGCCCGCGAAGCGCGGTCAGTCCATGCTGGTGGTGAGGGCGAGGACGCGCTCGGTCGGGTGGATGACCAGACCCTCGATGCCGTCGCGAACGGCAACGAGCTGCGTCTCGCTGTGCATGAACAGCCAGGCGGCGTCCTCGCGCAGGATCTCGAGGACGTCTTCGTAGAGCTGCAGACGCAGCGACTCATCAGGCGTGGTGCGAGCCTCGTCGAGCAGCGCGTCGACGATGGCGTTGCTGTAGAAGGAACGGTTCGAGCCGTCGGGCACGTGCTCGGAGGTGTGGAACAGGGCGAAGAGCCCGTAGTCGGCGTCACCGGTCACGGTGCCCCAGCCGAGCATCGCCATCGGGACGGTGTTCTCTTCGGCGGGACGGCGGGTGAAGTCGAGGTACGCCGACCACTCGAGCGTCTCGATGGCGGCGTTCACGCCGACCTCGGCCAACTGGCTCTGGACGGCCTCGCAGGTCTGGATGTCGCGCAGATAACGGCCCGTCGGGCAGTACAGCGTGGTGTCGAAGCCCTCGGGGAAGCCGGCCTCGGCCAGCAGCGTCTGGGCGCGCTCGGGATCGAACTCGTACTTACCGACCGGCGTGTAGCCGAAGATGCCGGGCGAGATGGCCGCGTCGCTCGGGCGCACGGCGCCGCCGAAGATGAACTCGGCGATCTCTTCCTTGTTGACCGCGTAGTTGATCGCCTGCCGGACGGTGCGGTCGGTGAAGGGCTCCATGGTGTGGTTGAAGTAGATGTAGATGGTGCGCAGGCTGGAGACGTTCTCGACCGTCACGCCGTCGGCAGCGTTGAGGCGCGGCACGTCGGCCGGCGGCACGCGCACGGCCACGTGGGCCTCGCCGGTCTCGACCAGCGCCATGCGGGTGGTGTCCTCGGGCACGGCCAGGAAAGCCAAGCCCTCGATGCCGGGCAGCTCGCCCCAGTAGTCGTCGAAGCGGACCAAGTCGATACGGCTGCCACGGTCCCACGACGCGAACTGGAAGGGGCCGGTCCCGACCGGGTTCTCGCCGAAGTCCTCGCCGAACTCCTCCACCGCGGCGGGGAGCACGATGGCAGTGGTGCTGTGCGTCAGGTGCGCCATGAAGGGGGCGAAGGTGGTGCCGAGGTTGAACTGCACCGTGTAGTCGTCGACCACGTCGATGGAGTCGACGCGCGCAAGCAGGAAGACGAAGGCGAAGGCGTTCTCGGGATCGAGGAAGCGATCCATGCTGCCTTTGACGATCTCGGCCGTGAGCGGTGTCCCGTCATGGAAGACGACGTCTTCACGCAACGTGATCGTCCACGTCAGGCCGTCGTCCGACACGTCGGCGCCGGTGGCCAGGCTGGGGACGATGTCGCCATCGGGCGTCAGCTCGAACAGGGTCTCGTAGATGTGGCTGGTGACGGTGGCGCTGGGCGAGTCGGTCACGTCGTGGGGATCGAGCGACACCGCATCGGTGCCCTGGGCGATGACGAGCGTCTGCGCGAACGACCACCCCAACACGAGCGCTAGCACGAGCGCGACGACGGTCCGGAGGGAACGGTGGAACATCCGATCTCCTTTCAGCTATACCTGGCAATCTCTAATGAGCCGCGGTACGGGGAGCGCCCGGAGCGCCGATCGCGCCGGTGTTCGCACCCTCGAGGCAACTCGAGTACAGCCTATGAGGACGAGGCGCGAGCGTCAACCGGGGAGGGCGCGCGCCCCCGGTGCCGACCACCCTCCCGGCAACCTGGGGCGCGGCCACGGCAACCCCAGCGCAACCACCAACGATGGACCATCGACCTCCCCCGCCGCGCGGGACATGAGGAGGTCGACCATGCAACTGCAGCGTGTTGGCGTCGAGGTCGAAACGACCCACGAGAGCTACGAGCGGCTCGTGACGCCGATCCTCGAGGAAGCCGGTCTGGCAGGGCCGCGCGAGGCATCACCCTACGTGGCCCACATCGTCCTTGACTATCCCCTGACGTGGGCGCTGGGCCGGTTGGAGGCGTGCGACAGCATGCTTCGCGCGCGCACGCTGGTGATGACCCCGTCGTCGCACCCGGCCTACCACGATTGCGTCGCCAGCTTCCACGTCGCGGCCGTCGTCACCAGCACCGATCAGCCGGCGATCCTGAGCGGCGTCTACGCCGCTGCGACCGCGCAGCGGACGTACCAGTGGAAGTCCGGGCTGACCTACATGGAGCTGCGCGTCGCACGTCTGGTCCTCCAGGGGCACTCGACGCGCGAGACGGCCGTGCGTCTGTCGATCGCCGCGAAGACCGTCAACGCCCACGTCTCCAACATCCTCACCAAGCTCGGGTTGGAGACGCGCGCGCAGCTCATCGCCGCACTGCTGGGCTCGCACGGCGTACCATCGGTCGGGAGCGACACCTAGCGACACCCAACCCCCCCCACGGACGGGAGATCGCGACCACCATGAAGACTCGACCACGGCTCGACCGAGCGCCGCAGGACTCTCGCTGGGCCGCCCGGCTCCGGCGCATCCTGCTCGAGCCAACGACGATCGTCGCCGTCCTCGCGTCGCCATCGACCGGCCTCGAGTTCGCGATCAGCGAGATGGACAGCCGCGAACGGCCCTTGGTGTGGGTGGACTTCAACGACCTCGACGATGGCGACGCCAGGAGCCAGGGCATCAAGCTCACCGCCGCGCTCGAACGGGCCATGGGCGCGACCTCGCTCGAGTTCGGCCGGACGATCGCGCAGGTGCTGGCTCGAACCGCTCGGGATCACGCGCTGCTCGGCCCTTTCGTGTTCTGCTTCTCCGGCCTGCGGAGCCATCCGCCGTTCCTCGCCGAGCTCCAGCGGCTCCGCGACCTGGGGAGCCCCGTCATCCTGCATTGGCTCTGCAGCAGCGACTGGGCGAACGTTGCAGCGGGAGCCAGCCTCACGCGCATCGAAGAGCGCGACCTCCATCCTTCCCAAGGCGAACTCGCGGAGCTGCTCGGTCCCGACGCGGCCGGATCGCGGCGGCCGCACGATCGGCTGGACGCGGGTCTGCTCGACCTCCTGCGGCGCCGCCTTCCGGAGGAGGCGCTCGAGCGCATCGTGCTGCCCGTGCCAGGCGGCGCCGCGCTGCTCCGCGGCAGCGACCACGCGGCGCCGGACGCGAGCACCCTCGCGCGCGCCCTCGCCAGTCGCGGTCGGGCGCGGGACGCCTTCGAGCTGCTCGTGCACTATCGGGAAGCGATCCCGGACGAGCTGGCGGCGAGCGCCTGCAGGAGCTACCTCGAGAGCGGTCTTCAGCATCGCCTGTGGAGGCTCTTCGAGGCGCTGCCGCAGCCGGCGCGCCAGGCGAGCGACGTCCTCATGCGCTGGTCCTTCTCCGCCGCAACGGCCGTCAACCAGCACCATCAGCTGCGCGACGAAGTGCGCGGCTACCTCGAGGCGCACGAGGCGCCGGAGCTCCGGGCCCTGTTCGCCGCCGCGTTCCCCGGCCCCGAGTTCGAGCGCGAGGCCATCCGCGCCCACCAGGCGCTGGAGACGCCGACGACCCTGCGCATCCGGGCCTTCGCCTCGAGCCTGCTCGGCGATGGTACGGACACCGTCGATCTGCTGCGAAGGGCGCTGCGGCTGAGCGAACGCCTCGACGACCACGCGATGGTCGTCGCCTCGGCCACCGACCTCGCCGACCATGCCCTGCGCTCGGGGGCATACCACGATGCCATCGCCTGGGCCGACTGGGCGGTGGACTGGTACCGCCGAAGCGGATGCCGCGACGAGCTCCGACGGCTGGTGGCGACGTCGGTCGGCACCTACGGGCGACTCTTGGCGGGCGAACCGGCAGGCGGACACGCGTGGGATCCCGCCTTCACGAGCGACGCCGCGGGCATCCCCACGTCGGAAGCGGTTCTGACGACCGCGGCGGAGTTCGCCTTCGTCAGCGGCGACCTCGCGCAGGCCGAGCAGCTCTTCCGAACCGCGCTCGCACGCAGCCAGATCAGCCAGTACAGCCGCACCGCCATCGACCTCGTCCACGTCCTGCTCCACCTCGGTCGGGCCAGCGAGGCCGCCGCGCTCGGTGCGCAGGCGCTCTCGGTGTCGAACGGCGTCGAGGGGCCCGCGCACGCCCTTGGGCTCCTGGCGTACGCCCTGCCGCTGGTCGAGACGAACCCGCGCGAGGCCCGGCGCCACCTCGCGGCCGCCGTACGCGAACTGGCGCTGGTGCGCGAAGCGCCACGTCTCGGCCAAGCGGCGATCATGCTGGCCAGGTCGCACCTCGCGGAGGGCGATCTCGACGCGGCACGGGCCGCCCTGGCCCTCGGCGCTGGCGGCCTACGCGCGCTCGGCGGCACCGGCTGGCGCCTCCTGGGCGGCTTCTCCGACGAGGTGCAGGCGCTGCGGGGTCTGATCGTCTCGCGCGCCGATCACCTCGAGTTCGCGTTCCTCGGCCAAGGCGAGGTCCGTAGCGACGGGAACGTCCTCCGGCTCGGCCTGCGCCAGCGCGAGGTGCTGCTCGCGCTGGCGCTCCACCCGCGCGGCCTCAGCGCAGAACGGCTCGGCCTGATGCTGTACGGCGAGGCCGCCAACGTGAGCACCATCAAGGCGATCGTTTCGCGGCTGCGGCACGTCGTGCCCATCGCGAGCAAGCCCTACAGGATCGCTGTCCCCTTCTGGGCGGACTTCGTCGAGCTCGAGCGGCATGTCGGTGCGGGTCGGCACTGGGACGCGCTGTCGCTGTACCGAGGCCGCCT
>PXAU01000105.1 GCA_003567075.1 Trueperaceae bacterium | reverse complement strand
GCCACGTCCAGACCCGACTCGACGATGGTGGTCGCCAGCAGCACGTCGAAGGCGCCGTCCTGGAAGCCCAGCATCACCTCCTCGAGCGCATCGCTGCCCATCTGCCCATGGGCCACCCCGATGCGCGCCTCGGGCACCAGCTGCGCCAGGGTGCGGCCACGCAGGCTCATCGAGCCGATGCGATCGTGGATGTAGTACACCGTGCCGCCTCGCTCGATTTCGAACAGGATGGCCTCGCGCACGGTGCGTGGGTCGTAGGGCTGCAGCACCGTCTGGATCGGCTTGCGCCCCACCGGTGGCGTCATGATCTGGGAGACGTCGCGCAGACCCACGAGGCTCATGTAGAGCGTGCGCGGGATCGGGGTCGCCGAGAGCGAGAGCACGTCGACGTCGGCCTTGAGCGCCTTGAGGCGCTCCTTCTGCCCCACCCCGAAACGATGCTCCTCGTCGACCACCACGAGCCCCAGCCGCTTGAAGGCCAGCCCCTCGGACAGCAACCGGTGCGTACCGATGACCACGTCGATGCTTCCGTCCGCCAGGCCCGCCACCACCTTTCGCGCCTCGGCATCGCTGGCGAAGCGCGAGAGCATCGCGACGTTCACCGGCAGCCTCTCGAAGCGCTCGCTGAAGGTGGCGTAGTGCTGGCTCGCCAGCACCGTCGTGGGCACCAGAAGCGCCACCTGACGCCCGTGGCCGACGACGCGGTGGGCCGCGCGCAGGGCGATCTCGGTCTTGCCGAAGCCGACGTCGCCGGAGACGAGCCGGTCCATCGGTACCGGCCGCTCCAGGTCGCCGAAGGTGTCCTCCAGGGCGCGGCGCTGGTCGCGGGTGAGCTCGAAGCCGGCGCTCTCGGCGATCAAGGGGTCCCACTCGGGCAGGGCTGGGTAGGCGCGGCCTTGCGCGACCTGCCGGGCGGCGTAGGTCTTGATGAGTTCCGCCGCCAAGCGCTCGGCGCCGGCGCGGGCTCGCTCGCGGGCCCGCGCCCACTCGTTGGTCCCCAGCGTCGAGAGCCGGGGCGGGTCGTCGCTCGTGCCGGGGTGGCGCCGCAGGAGCGGCAGCTGCTCCATCGGCAAGTACAGCTTGCCCTCGCCGGCGTAGGCCAGGCGCAGGTAGTCGCGGGTGACGCCGACCACCTGCCGTGCCTCGAGACCCAGGAAGCGTCCCACGCCGTGGTCGGGATGGATCAGGAAGTCGCCGGCCTGCAGCGCGCTGGCGTCGTGCACGCGCTTGCCTCGCAGCGTCGCGCGCGCGCGGTCGCCCTGGTAGCCGTAGAGCAGGTCCTCGGTGAGCACCACCTCGCGCCGCACCGGGTCGCGGTAGCCGCCCTCGAGCCCCGGCGCCAGCACCAGCGAGATCTCGCCCGGGTGCGACTCCACGCGATTGCGCCAGGTGCTTGGCAGGTGGTCGATCACCCGCTCGCGCAGGTAGCGTCCGCTGCGCTCGAAGCCGAGCAGCAGCTGCACGCTGTAACCGTCGCGCAGCCAGGTCTCGACGTCGGCGGCCATCTCGCGCAGCTTGGCGCGGTAGTACGGCAGCGGCTGCTCGTCGGCGACCTCGACCCGCAGCGGCAGGCGGTCGCGGCCGAACGACACCACCTCGCGGCCCTCCAGCGCCTGCCACAGCGGCGCCGCGTCGCCGAGTTCGGCCTCCATCAGCTCGGGTGCGTCGAGGTAGACGGTGCCGGGGCAGCGCGCCAACACGCTCGACGTCCAGACGTCGGCGGCGTCGCCGCCTTCGGCTTCGAGCAGCGTGTCCAGGTCGCGCGGAGCCAGGATCACCTCAGGCACGTCCTGGCCGCGACGCTTGAGCGTGTCGATCTCGTCGCCGAAGCACTCGATGCGGATCGCGTCGTCGTCTGCGAGGTGCACCTCGACGGTGTCGCCGCGGACCGTGCAGCCCGGGACCTCGTCGCGCGGGAAGCCGTACGCCAGCAGCCGCTCGAGCAGCGCCTCACGCCCGAGACGCGTGCCTACGCGCAGCACCAGGGCGTAGCGCTCGGGCCGTTCGGGGAAGGCAGCAAGCGCCTGCCCGGCGCTCAGGATCACCTTCTCGGCGCGCTCGTGCCAGTCGCCGAGCCCGGGCTCGAAACTGTGCCGCACGCCGAAGACGCCGGTGTGCCGCAGGCGCTCGGCGCGCTCGCGCGTGCTCACCAGCACCGCCGGGCCGGCATGACGCGCGAAGCGCGCCACCCGGGCCGCGGGCGGCAACGCCATGAGACGCACGCCCTGCACCTGCGCGGTCGGCGCGCTCTGGGGCGTGATGGTGGGAGGGCTGGATGGCTCGGCCATGGATCGAAAGGCGGGCATCGAGGCCCGCGCGGCATCCTACCTCCGCCGACCGTGCTTGTACCGTACCGCGAGCTCGAAGGCCACGTGGCGCGGCACGCCGGCGGCGACCAAGCGCGCGCGCAGGTCGCGGCCTCGGACGCCGTCGGCTGCCAGCGCCGCCGCCAGCGCGGCGGCGTCGGTGGCAGCGCCGGCCGCCGCTACGCCCGGCGCCTGCGTCGCGCCTGCATCGGCCCCGGTCCCTGCGACGTCCTCAGCGTCGGGCCCTACGCCGGTCGTCTGCGACACCGGGCCGATCACCAGCACGACCTCGCCCTTGAGCGAGCGCGCCTCGGCCTGCTCGGCGAGTTCGCCGAGCGTGCCGCGCAGCACCTCTTCATGAAGCTTCGTGAGCTCGCGCGCCAGCGCAGCGGGCCGATCCGCGCCGCAGACCTCGCACAACGCTCGCAGGCTGGCCGCGATCCGCACGGGCGACTCGTACAGGACGCTGGGATGGTCGCGCGACGCGATCGCTGCCAGCCGCTTGCGCCGCTCGCGACCCCGGCGCGGCAGGAAGCCCTCGAAGGTGAACCGTGCCAGCGGCAGACCCGACAGCACCAGCGCCGGCACGAAGGCCGTGGCTCCGGGAAGCGCTTCCACCTGGATCCCCAGCTCCAGCGCCACTCGCACGAGATCGACGCCCGGATCGCTGATACCGGGGCTGCCGGCGTCGGTCACGAAGGCGACGTGGCGGTGGGCGCGCAGGAGCGCAGGCGCGCGCGCCGCCATCGTGTGGGCGTCGAGCCGCGCGAGCGGGGTGGTTATGCCGTGGCGCTCGAGCAGGACGCGCGAGCGCCTGGTGTCCTCGGCAGCGACGACGTCGGCGTCGCGCAACGTGTCGAGGGCGCGCACGGTGATGTCGCGTAGGTTGCCGATGGGGGTCGGCACCAGGCTGAGGCGATGCGCGTCCGGCCGGAACGCTTCGCTCACTCGGCGTCGTGGGCTGCGGTGTAGACGGGCCCGAGGCGGCGACCACGGCTGCGGCGTTGGGCGTTGCGGCGGAGCGCGGCTCGGAACGTCGCCCGCAGCAGCTCAGCCTCGCCCACCGTGACGGTCACGGTGGTGCCCTCCGGCAGACGCACGCCTTCCGGCAGCTCCACGCGCCCCTCACGCACGATCCCCTTGAAGGCACGCATGCCGTCCTCCTCTGCGGGCGTTGCTGCCCGCTCCGGCACGCAGGGTACCAGGTCGGCTGGGGGGTGACAGATGAACTCCGACACGCGTATGATATCCCCTAGGGATACAAGTGGCCGGGGGGCCGCCCGACGGGAGGGAGCGCAATGGATACCACCACGATCACCTCACGGTTCGACACACCGGTCCTGGAACGCGACGCAGAGCAGCGACGCCGCGTCCTGAACCGGCTCAAACGCGTCGAGGGCCAGGTCCGGGGCCTCCAGCACATGATCGAGAACGAGCGTTCGTGCCGTGAGATCCTGACCCTGCTGGCCGGCATCCGTAGCGCCCTCAACGCCACCGGCGACCTCATCCTCGAGCACTACGTGCAGGGGTGCCTCACCGACGGCGAACCCGATGACGCCACGCTGCACGACCTGGTCCGAGCGGTGAAGCTCGCTCGCGGCTGAGATGGGCTGCCGGGCGGGCCCAGCGCGCCAGGCAGCCACCGGCGCCCGTCAGCGGGCCGCGACCAGCGCCCGTCAGCGGGCCGCGACCAGCGCCCGTCAGCGGGCCGCGACCGTCGTCAACCGTTGAAGCTGCGTCTCGGGGTAGTAGAAGCCCAAGATCTGGCCGTAGCCGTAGCCCGCGACGGCCAGCGCGTGGGCGCCGTACTGGCTCATGCCGACACCATGGCCCCAGCCACCGCCGCGGAAGACCAGGTCGCCGACCATGTGGAAGAGGGTCGACTTGAGGCCCCAGGCACGGGCCTGCGCACGCGCGTCGGAGGCGCCGAGGACCACGCTGCCGCCGTTGCCGATCACCTCCAGGCGCGCGATCCGGCCCGATTCGCTGGTGGCCAGCACGCGGACCTGGTGCACGCTGCCGACGTGGAACCCCGCCGCGCTCAGGTGGGCGCCGATCACGCCGGGTTCCAGGCGCACCTCCCAGGTGCTGTGGGGGCCGTTGCTCGTGACGTCCTGGAAGGCGGACAGGTAGGGGATGCTGGCCCCCCAGACCTCGGCCGAGGAGGCGATGACGCCGCCGCTATCGGCGTGGTAGTAGGTGCGCGCGAAGGTGCCGCCGTAAGTCAGCACCTGCCCGGCGGTGTCCGCCACGGCCTGATCGCTGCGCCGATGCTCGACGCGCAGGCCGCGGTACACCTGCGAGTCGCTGGTGGCGCACACGTCGTACGGTGCGGCCGGCGAGCGCCTGGCGAGAACGTACGTCCGGGCCGCCACGGCCTGAGCGCGGAGGGCGTCGAGCGGCCAGCTGGCCTGCATCTCGGCCGGGACCACACCCCGCAGGTAGCTCTCGAGGTCGACGACGTTGATGACCAGGACGCTATCGCCCCGGGCAACGAGCCGCAGCACGCCCCGGTAGGCTCGGCCGGCGTAGCGCACGAAGCCATCGTCGACGACGAGGTCGAGCTGCCGACCCACCTCGTGGCCGTCGACCATCAGCCGCCCATCGACCGCCGACACCGGCCAGGTGAGCGCGAAGGGTGTGGTGAAGGCGCTGCCATCGATGCTGCCGCGATGCGGGCCGTCGAAGGGGACCAACACCGCCGCCGGCCGCTCGTCGAGCAGCACGCGCACCAGCGGTTGCGCGACGGCCCAGCCAGCGATCAGGCAGACGACCAGGACCAGGCACACCCGAGCGGCTGACGTGAGCACGTGCCTCCTAGAGCTGCGACGAAGGTGGGTAGTTGATCCGGAAGGTTCCGCTGGCGTCGTGATAGCGCATCACGACGGTGTAGATGCCACGTCCCTCGCTGAACACCTGGTTCAGGTCGATGCGCTGGCCGCGGCCGAAGGTCTGCTCGAAGATCGTGCGCTGCGGCGTTGCCGCCGCCCCGGTCTGGAAGCTGGCGGGACTCTCGAACAGGACCTCGACCTGCACGCTGCCGCGCCGCACCTGCCCCGAGACCTCGATCGGCATGTCGCTGCGCGTGACCGTGCGGATCGGCACACGCGCGACGTGATCGGTCTTGTAGGCGATGATCGGCGTCTGGTTGGAGATGCCCAGGTGCCAGCCGCGCCATTCGCCGATGGCGACGAACACGCCCGCCAGGATCAACAGGAAGATGATGAGGTCACGCATCCAAGGCAGTATAGACGCCGCTACGGACCGCGTGTGCGGAAGGCTTCACGCCGCAGCGTTTCAGGCGCTCGCCAGGGCTGGCCGCGGCGCCGTTGCCTGACCGGGGCGGCGCCTGGCGTGTTGGGCGCGTGATGGTCGCGTGATGGACGCGTGATGGGCGCTCGAAGCGCCCACCACGCCCACCACGCGGTCGTTCAGGCCTTGGCGGTGGTCTGCTGGTGCAGCATCCGCAACACCGTGTGGAGGATGCCGCCGTTGCGGTAGTAGTCGACCTCGACCGGGGTGTCGAGCCGGCAGGTGGTGTCGAACGCCACCTGGCTGCCGTCCGCGCGCGTCGCCACGACGCGGAGCGTCTGCCGCGGCGCCAGGTCGTCGCTCAGGTCGATGTCGAAGGTCTCGCTACCATCGAGCCCGAGCGCCTCCGGGCCCTCACCCGCCGCGAACTCGAGCGGCAGCACGCCCATCCCGACCAGGTTCGAGCGGTGGATGCGCTCGAAGCTCGTGGCGATCACCGCCTTCACCCCCAGCAGGAAGGTGCCCTTGGCAGCCCAGTCGCGGCTGCTGCCCATGCCGTAGTCCTCGCCGGCCAGCACGACGGTCGGCACGCCCGCCTGCTGATAGGCCTGGCTGGCGTCGTACACGCTCTCGACCTCACCGCTCAGGAAGTTGGTGGTCCAGCCGCCTTCGGTGCCGGGCGCGAGTTGGTTGCGCAGCCGGATGTTGGCGAAGGTGCCGCGCGTCATCACGCGGTCGTCGCCGCGGCGCGCGCCGTAGCTGTTGAAGTCCTTCTGCTCGACGCCGCGACCGATGAGGTAGCGACCCGCGGGGGTGTCCTTGCCGATCGCGCCGGCCGGGCTGATGTGGTCGGTGGTCACCGAGTCGCCGACCTTGACCAGCACCCTCGCGCCCGTGATCGGCGTGATGGGCGCTGGCTCGGGCCGCATGTCGACGAAGAACGGCGGCTCGTGGATGTAGGTCGACTCGCCATCGAAGGCGTAGAGCTCGCCGCCCTTGACGGGGATGGCGTTCCAGGCCTCGTTCGAGGCCTCGATGCCCTGGTAGAGCCGCTGGAAGGTCTCGGGCCGCATGGCGGTCTCGAGCGCCGCGGTCACGTCGGCGTAGCTCGGCCACACATCGCGCAGGTACACGGGCTGCCCGTCAGGATCGTGCGCGATCGGGTCGTTCACGAGATCGACGTCGACCGTGCCGGCCAGAGCGTAGGCCACCACCAGCGGCGGGCTGGCCAGGTAGTTGGCCTTCGTGTGCGGGTTGATACGCCCCTCGAAGTTGCGGTTGCCGGAGAGCACCGAGGCGACCACCAGGTCAGCGCCCTGGATCGCCTCGACCACGGGCTCGGGCAGCGGGCCCGAGTTGCCGATGCAGGTGGTGCAGCCGT
>PXAU01000305.1 GCA_003567075.1 Trueperaceae bacterium | reverse complement strand
GTCGGCCCGGGACTGCCGGAGGTGGTGCGGCGGCTGCAGGACCTGACCGGTTACGCACCGCTCGCGCCGCGCTGGACCTTCGGCTACCTGGGCTCCACCATGCGCTACACCGACGCCGAGGACCCGCGCGACGCGTTCGAGGGCTTCGTGCGCGAGCTGCGGCAGCACCGCCTCGGCTGCAGCGGCTTTCAGCTTTCGAGCGGCTACTCGCTCGGCGACGACGACCGGCGCTACGTGTTCGTGTGGAACCGGCGCCGGGTGCCCGATCCCGGCGCCATGCTCGCACCGCTGCAGCGCGCCGGCATCCGCACCATCGCCAACGTCAAGCCGGCGCTGCTGACCCTGCATCCCGAGTACGACGAGCTGGCCAGCCGCGGCGCCTTCGTGCTCGCCGCGCCGCACGAGCCGGCTGGCGCCGAGGTGCCCGACGCCGCGATCGCCGATGCCGAGGCGTCCGACGCCGAGGCGCCCGATGCCGAGATGCCCGACGCCGCGTGGTCGGCTGCTGCGAGCGGGTCCGCGCACCAGGTCAAGGCCCCGCACCACGCCGAGGCCCCGCACCACGCCGAGGCCCCGCACCGCGACCGGTTCTGGGGCGGTCAGGCCAGCTTCCTCGACTTCAGCAACCCGGTCGCGTACGACTGGTGGCGGCAGCGGCTCCGTGAGCGCCTGCTGGAGGTCGGTGTCGACGCGAGCTGGAACGACAACAACGAGTACCGCATCGACGACGACGCGGCCCGCTGCGCGGCCGGCGAGGTCGGCGACCTGCGCCCCACCCTGACGCTGCTCATGAACCATGCCAGCCGTGCGGCGCAGCGCGAGGTGCGGCCCGAGGCGCGCGACTTCCAGATCTCGCGCTCGGGTGGGCTCGGCATGCAGCGCTACGCCCAGACCTGGTCGGGTGACAACGCCACCTCCTGGCACACGCTGGCCTACAACCTGCCGATGGGGTTGTCGATGTCGCTCTCGGGTTGGGCCAATCACGGCCACGACGTCGGCGGCTTCGCCGGGCCGATGCCAGGGGCGGAACTGCTGGTGCGCTGGGTGGAGCAGGGCGTGTGCATGCCACGCTTCACCATCCACTCGTGGAACGACGACGGCAGCGCCACCGAACCCTGGTCGCACCCCGAGGTGCTGCCGCTGGTGCGCCGTCTGATGGGGCTTCGGACGGCGCTGGTGCCGTACCTGGCCACCTTGCAGCGCGCCTCGTGCGAGCGCGGCGAGCCGCTCACGCGGCCGCTGGCGTACGCCTTCCAGGACTGGCGGCCGGGATGGCGCGAGAGCTTCGTGCACATGCTCGGCGAGGCGCTGTTGGTGGCACCGGTGCTGGCGCCGAGCGTCCGCGAACGGGAGCTGCTGCTGCCGCCCGGGCGCTGGCTCGAGTTGGCGACGGGCCGCGTGTGGTCGGGCGAGCAGCGGGTGTCGCTCGATGCGCCCTTGGGCACGCTGCCGCTGCTGCTGCGCGAGGGCTTCGCGCTGCCGCTGGCCGAGCACGACCCGGACGCCGACGATCCCGTCCCCGCCTGGTTGGCCGGTGGCCCAGGCGTCGCGCCGCCGGGCATGCGCTGGTTGGCGTTCCCCGACGCGAGCGGGAAGGTCGTGGGCAGCCTGGTCTGGGACGACGGCGTGAGCCGCGCGCACGAAGGCGGTGCGCTCGACCGCTTCGAGCTCCGCGGCGGGCTCGACGACGGCGTCTTCGTGCCGACGCTCCACGTGCGCCAGGCGGCCTCGGGCTGCGGCGTTGGGCGCCACGAGGTGCTGCTGCCGGGTGGTGATCTGCGCCTGCCCTGGTTCGCGTCGGGTTGGGCGCGGCGCGCCGCGCGCATCCGCGCCGAGGGAGGCAGTGCCGCTAGCCGCTGACGGCGGCCAGGACGAGCAGCAGCAGCACGGTCAGCACGACGGTCGCCGCGGTGCCGCCGGCGACCGCGACCAACGCGTTGGTAATGCGGCTACGGCGCGCGAAGAAGTACCCCGCGGCGAAACCGACCATGGCCACGAGGAAGCCGCTCGCGCCCGCGAAGAAGGCGATCGCCATCGCCAACCAACCGAGGAAGAAGGCGCGGGCGTCGAACCAGGGACCGCGCGCCTCCGCGGTCGGCGCAGGGGTGCCGGCCGCGGGCGCCGCCGTCGCGTCGGCGTGCGCGTCGGGAGCGGTGCTGGTGCTGATCGCTCGACCCGACGCGTGCTCGGTGTCGTGACCAGTCGCCGTCGATGGCGGTGCCGCCGGCTCGGGTGGCAGCGGCCGACCTTCGTCGAGCGCGCGGCGGCGCGCGCCGGCCTGGCGCGCACGTGCGACGTCGGTGTCCCTCGTGGCCATGACGGCTCCTCTCGTGGTTGCCACCCTAGCCCAGGCTGGCGGCGTCGTGGTGGCTGCCGCGCTCGCGCTCCACGAGGGCGTCGAACTCCTCGCGCAGGACACCGAAGATGAGCTCGTCCTGGTAGCGGCCGTCGGTGTAGAACTGGCGCCGCAGACGACCCTCCTGTTGACAGCCGAGGCGGGCCGCGTGCCGGCGCATGGGCTCGTTGCTGGCCAAGCAGCGGATCACGTACTTCTGCAGGCGCAGCTCGTGGAAGGCGTAGCGCAGCACCAGCAGCGAGGCGTCGAAGCCGTACCCGTGCCCGCGGTGGGCGCGGTAGATGCGGCTGCCGGCTTCGAAGGTGCCGTGACGCTCGCTGCGGCTGTGGATGTTGATGCCACCGACGACGTCGCCGTCGTGGTTCTCGATCACGAACATGATGCGCTCGTCGAGCGCCCCGAAGCCGGCGTAGCGCTCGGTGAAGGCACGTGTCTCAGCCGGCGTGGCAGGAAACGGCATGGTGCAGTTGAGGAAGCGTTCGGCCTCACTGTCGGTGCGCTGCTCGAACCAGTGGTCGGCGGCGTCGTCGGCGCGCATTGCGCGAAGCCGTACCAGGCGACCTTCCCAGTAACCGCCCGGCGGGAGTGGAGGTGCGGTCTCGGTCGCCATGGGCGAACGCTACGCCTTGGCGCGGTGCCCGTCAACGTCACCTCGCTGCCGATGGTGCAGGGGCCGCTAGACTCGGTGCATGCTGCTGCGTCCGCTGCTGCGTCCGCTGTGGCGGCTGCTCCGGTTCGTGCTGGCGCTGCTGCTGCTGCTGCTGGCGTTGGGGGCGCTCGTCGGGAAGGTCTGGCTCGAGGCGTCGGGACCCTTCGTGGAGGCGCTGCCAGCCTACCCCTTCTGCCAGGAGGCGGCCCTCGCGCTGGAGGAGGACCGCGTGGCGGACGCGCTCGAGCTGGCCGAGGTGGGGGACTGCGCGACCGAGGAAGCGCAGGCCCGAGCCCGCTGGGAGAGCCTGGCGGCCACCCTCGACCGCTGCTGGGAGGGCGTCTGGACGGGTCGCGGCGAGGACGCCGCCGGCGTCGGTTGTGCGGTCGCGAGCGACCTGGTGGTGTTCGGTGACGTTCGCGACCTGAGCCGGCAGGCCCTGGCTTGGGGCCAGGGCGAGGCCACCGACCCGGTCCTCATCGGGCTCTCGACCGCCGGCCTGGTGCTCACCTTCGCCCCGCAGGTCGGTGCCGGCAACGCGCTGCTGAAGGTCGCACGGCGCGCCGGTGCGCTCAGTGCGGGCTTGGGGCGCAGCGTCAGCACGCTCGTTCGCCAGCGGGCCTGGCGGCCGCTGGCCGACCTCTTCAGCGACGCCGGCCGGATCAGCACGAAGCTCGGCCCGGCGCGTGCCACGCGGGCCTTGGCATACGCCGACAGCCCGGCCGAGATGGCCTCCTTGGCGCGCTTCGTGGAGAGCGCGTCGCACCCCCTGGTGGGTCTGCGCTTGGGTGGCAAGCGCGTGGCTGGCATCGCCGACGACGGCCTCTACCGCGTCGGCCTGGCGCGCGGTCCCGCGGGCCTGCAGTTGGCGGCCGAGCGCGGTAGCGCCGCGCTCCTGTCGCGCAAGCCGCTCTTGGTGTGGGCTGCCAAGAGCGTGTACAGGCACCCGGATGCCGTGGCCAGCGCGCTGTTGGTGTTGGCGACGTGGCTGTTGCGGTGGGCCACGTGGCCGCTTGTGCTCGTTGTCGCGGGGGTCGCCTCGTTAGCCGGCCTCGCCCTGTGGCCGCGCGGGCGTAGGCTGAAGGGGTCGAGGCCGGCGCCAACGCGCACGGGGGCGTCGCGCGCGCCGCGCGACCAGCAGGGAGGTCGACATGATCGCCACAGCAGCCTTCGGACGGACCGGACACCAGAGCACCCGCGCGATCTTCGGGGCGGCGGCGCTGAGCGCCGTGACGCAGGACGAGGCGGACCGGACCTTGGAGACGGTTCGGGCGTTCGGCGTCAACCACATCGACACCGCCGCCTCGTACGGTGACGCGGAGCTGCGTCTCGGGCCGTGGTTGGAGCGGCACCGGGGCGAGGTGTTCCTGGCGACGAAGACCGGCGAGCGCTTGGCCGGCCCTGCGCGTGAGGAGATCCGGCGCTCGCTCGAGCGCATGCGGACCGATCACGTCGACCTGCTCCAGCTCCACAACTTGGTCGAGCCGGCCGAGTGGGAGACGGCGCTCGGTCCGGGTGGCGCGCTCGAGGCCGCCATCGAGGCGCGCGAGGAGGGCTTGGTGCGCTTCATCGGGGTGACGGGGCACGGTGTGGAGGTGGCGGAGCGCCACCGGCAGAGCTTGGAGCGGTACCCGTTCGACGCGGTACTGTTGCCGTACAGCTTCGTGATGATGCAGAACCCGGCCTATGCTGCGGACTTCGAGGCGCTCGCGGCACTGTGCCGCGAACGGGGGGTGGCGTTGCAGACGATCAAGGCCATCACGCGTCGCCCGTGGGGCGAGCACGACCGCGATCGCGCCACCTGGTACCAGCCCTTCGAGGATCCCGAGGCGTTGGCGCTGGCCGTGCACTGGGTGCTCGGCCGCGAGGAGGCGTTCCTCAACACGGTCGGCGACATCCACGTGCTGCCGCGCGTGCTGGAAGCCGCAGCGGCGTACCGGGAGCGCCCGAGCGACGCGCGCATGCAGGCGATGGTGGAGGCCCAGGAGGCGGCGCCGCTCTTCACCTGATCGCACTCGCATCTGATCGCTAGGCCCTTGCAGCCTCGGTGCGCTCGTCTGGCGTGCCGAGGCCGCAGGGGTGTCTTGCGTCATGCTCTCTGCCATGTGATATCGTGATATCACCCTGGGAGGTCAGCATGGCACAGTTGATCGTCCGGAACCTCGACGACGACGTGAAGCAGCGGCTCCAGCAGCGCGCCAGGCGACACGGCCGCAGCACCGAGGAGGAGGTCCGCAGCATCCTGCGGCAGGCCGCGCTGGCTGACGACGCCACCGACGTCCCGCTCGGCACGCGCCTGGCGGGCCGCTTCGCCGACGTGGGCCTCACGGCCGAGCTCCTCGACCTGGACAGCCTGCGCTGACCTCGGCCGCACCGGAGCGCCCGCCGCCATGCTCGTCCTCGACACGCCCGTCCTGGCGGCGCTCATGCAGCCCGCGCCCGACGCGCGGGTGCTGGCGTGGTTGGACGCCCAGGCACCGGCCTCGGTGTGGACCACCGCGCTCAGCGTGACCGAGCTCGAGGCGGCCGTGGACCGTGTACCTGACGTTGCCCGGCGCGGGCGTGCCGCAGCCGCCTTGGCGGCGGTCCTGAGCGAGGACCTCGGCAGCCGTGTGTTGGCCTTCGATCGCGCCGCCGCCAGCGCCAGCGCCGTGCTCGCGGCCGGCGAGCGCCGCGGCGGCCGCGAGCTGTCGACGCGCGACGCGCTCCTGGCAGGCATGGTGCTCGCGCGCAGGGGCACCCTGGCGACGGCCGCGGCGGAGCGCTTCACGCGCCTCGGTGTGCGCGCCCTCGACCCTTGGCAGGCAGCGCCGGCTGGCGACAGCGCTCGCCGTTCCAGCACGTAGCGGCTGAAGCACGTAGTGGTCTGCGCACGTAGCGGCTAGAGCACGTAGCGGGTCAGGTCCTCGTCGCCGACGATGCCCTCGAGCTTCTTCTGCACGTAGGCCTCGTCGACCGCCACCTCGCCCAGGTTGGTGCCGAACGACACGTCCTCGAGCACCGTCTCCAGGATCGTATGCAGCCGCCGCGCGCCGATGTCCTCGAGCTCGGCGTTGACCTTCTCGGCATTGGCCGCGATCGCGACGATGCCGCTCTCGTCGAAACGCACACGCGTGCCATCCACCTCGAGCAGGGCCGCGTACTGCTTGGTGAGGGCGTGCTCGGGCTGCGTCAGGATGCGCTGCAGGTCGCTGGCGGAGAGCTCCTCGAGCTCGACACGGATGGGGAAGCGGCCCTGCAGTTCGGGGATCAGGTCCGAGGGCTTCGAGACGTTGAAGGCTCCGGCGGCGATGAACAGGATGTGGTCGGTGTTCACCGGGCCCCAGCGGGTGTTGACCTGCGTCCCTTCGACGATCGGCAGCAGGTCACGTTGGACGCCTTCGCCCGAGACGTCGGGACCGCTGGTCCCGCTCTCGCCGGCGATCTTGTCGAGCTCGTCGAGGAACACGATGCCGGCGTTCTCGGCGCGCTGCACAGCCTCGCGCTGCACCGCGTCGTGGTCGATCAGGCGATCCGCCTCCTCGCCGGTGAGCACCCGTCGCGCCTCGCGCACGGTGAAGCTGCGGCGCACCTTCTTCGCGGGCATGAACTGCTTGAGCATGTCCTGCAGGTTCGCGCCCATCTCCTCCATACCGGGTACACCCTGCATGCCCATGGCGGGTTTAGCGTCCTCGACCTCGATCTCGACGCTGCGATCGTCGAGCTGGCCCTTGCGCAGCAGCGCCCGCATCTGCTCGCGCCCCTCGCTCGAACCGCCCGGCAGCAGCGCGTCGAGCAGGCGCTCGTCGGCGGCGCGTTGGGCCCGCTCGCCCACGTGTTCGCGCTGCTCCTCCTCGACCATCGCCACGGCCGAGCGCACCAGGTCGCGCACGATCGACTCGACGTCGCGGCCCACGTAGCCGACCTCGGTGAACTTGGTGGCCTCGACCTTCAGGAAGG
>PXAU01000088.1 GCA_003567075.1 Trueperaceae bacterium | reverse complement strand
CCCTTCATCAACTTCAACTTCGTGTCGGACATCGACGTCGGCCAGGTGGCGATCCGCGTCGACATGCCCCCCGGCACCCCGCTCGACCGCACCGACGCCGTCGCCGCGCGGCTCGAGGGGGTGGCGCGAGCCGACGCGGACGTCCGCTCGGTGGTCACCACGGTTGGGTCGGGCGGCACCTTCGGCAGCCCCAACGCGCAGCGGGCCACGGTGCAGCTCGAGCTGGTGCCGCTGGCAGAGCGCAGCGGGACCTCGTTCGAGGTCGCCGACCGGCTGCGGCCACAGCTCCTGCGCGCCATCGCTGACGTCCCCGAGGCGCGCGTCCGGGTGGGCGCCGACGACGGCGGCGTCGTTCCCGTGGGCACCGGCTTGCAGCTGGTGCTGCAGTCGACCGACCTGGCGCTGCTGGAGCAGCGCGACCGGGCCGCGCGCGAGCTGATGGAGGACCATCCGTACCTGCGCAACGTGAGCTCGAGCCTCGAGGGCAGCGTGGCCGAGCGCGTGCTGGTGCTGAACAAGGCCGCGGTCGCGGGCACCGGGCTCACCACCAACGACATCGCCAACACGCTCCGGGCGTACAACGTGGGCGTCTCGGCCGGCACGCTGCGCGACGCGGGCGAGGAGACACCGATCGTGGTGAAGGTCGATCCGGCGCTGGTGCGCGACGAGCAGACGCTGCTGTCGCTGCCGATCTTCGCCAGCGCGCTGCAGTCGTTCGTCACGATCGGCCAGCTCGGCCGCTTCGAGGTGCAGGCGGCGCCGGTCACCATCCGGCGCGAGAACCAGGCCTACGTGGCCAACCTGAGCGCCGACCTCACCCCCGCCTCGCCGGGCCAGTTCCAGACGCGGCAGGAGATCGAGCGGCTGTTGGCCCAAGCCGGCATCGTCGACGATCAGGTGCGCATCACCACGGGCCTGGGCCCGGACTTGCTCGGCGACCTGGCGTTCTACGGCCCGATCGCCTTCGTGCTCGCGATCATCCTGAACTACCTGGTGATCGCCAGCCAGTTCAACTCCTTCCGCTACCCGCTCTACCTGCTGCTGCCGGTGCCGCTGGCGCTGGTGGGTGCGTTCTGGCTGTTCTTCCTCACCGGCTCGCCGCTCGACGTGATCAGCGTGCTGGGGGTGGTGATCCTGATCGGCCTCGTCACCAAGAACGCCATCCTCCTGCTCGACGTGGTGGTGAGCCAGATGGAGCGCGCCGAGACGCTCGAGCAGGCGCTCGTGCGGGCCGGGAAGCTGCGTCTGCGGCCCATCCTGATGACGGCCTTCACCGTGGTGATCATCTCCGTACCCTTGCTCCTGGGCGTCGGCGAAGGCACGGAGTTCCGCCAGCCGCTCGGCCTGGTGATCCTGGGCGGGGTGGTGTCTTCGACCTTCCTGACGCTGTTCGTGGTGCCGTCGGCCTTCTACCGCTTCGAGCGCCGCCGCTACGCCGGGCCCGAAGTCGGTGGTCTCACGCCACCAGCGGCGCCAGCGTCGGACTGAAGACCGCCAGCGTCGGGCTGAAGACCGCCAGCGTCGGACTGAAGACCGCCAGCGTCGGGCTGAAGACCGCCAGCGTCGGACTGAGCGGTACGGCGAGCGGCGTGACGCCGCTCGAACCACGGCCTGCCTCGACGAACGCAGCGCGGCACCCCCAGGAGGAGGTGCCGCGCGCTTCGTCGTTGGGTGCCACGGCCTTCGCCGTGGCGGTGGCCAAACCGTCAGCCCAGCAGCGGGGCGATGGTGAGGCTCACCAGCGCCATCACGTTGATGAGGATGTTCATCGAGGGACCGGAGGTGTCCTTGAAGGGGTCGCCGACCGTGTCGCCGACCACCGTGGCGGCGTGCACTTCGGAGCCCTTGCCGCCCAAGTTGCCCTTCTCGACGTACTTCTTGGCGTTGTCCCAGGCGCCGCCGGCGTTGGCCATGGTGAGCGCCAACAGCACGGCCGCGATCAGCGCGCCGCCCAGCAGGCCACCCAAGACCTCGGGGCCGAACACGAAGCCGACGATGACGGGCGTGAACACCGCGATCGAGCCGGGGATGATCATCTTCTTGAGGGCAGCGGTGGTGGCGATGTCGACGCAGCGGGCGTTGTCGGGCTTGCCGGTGCCCTCGAGCAGCCCCGGGATCTCGCGGAACTGGCGCCGGATCTCGTTGATCATGGTGAAGGCCGCGTCACCGACGGCCGTCATGGTGATGGAGGCGACCAGGAACGGGATCGAGCCGCCGACCAGCATGCCCATCAGCACCCGCGGGTCGACCAGCGAGAGCTCGAAGTCGGGCAGGGTGTAGTGCAGCAGCTCCATGTAGGCCGCGATGATGGTGAGCGCGGCGAGGGCAGCGGCGCCGATGGCGAAGCCCTTGCCGATGGCGGCGGTGGTGTTGCCGAGCTCGTCGAGCGAGTCGGTGATCTTGCGGGTCTCCGGGCCCAACTCACCGAGCTCGGCGATGCCGCCGGCGTTGTCCGCCACCGGGCCGTAGGCGTCGATGGCCATGGTGATGCCGATGGTGGCGAGCATGCCGACCGCGGCGATGCCGACGCCGTAGAGGCCGGAGAGCAGGCTGGCGACGAGGATGATGGCCGCGATCGAGAGCAGCGGCACGACCACCGACTGCAGGCCGACCGCCAAGCCGGCGATCATGACGGTGGCGGTGCCGGTCTTGCCGGCGTTGGCGATGCGGATGACGGGCGGGCCACCGGTGTAGAACTCGGTCGAGAGGCCGATGATGATGCCGCCGACCGAGCCGGCGATCACCGACCACCAGATGCTGACGTCGACGCCCAGCCAGGTGATGACCAGGAACGACAGCAGGATGAACAGCACCGCTGAGCCGATGGTCCCGAAGCGCAGCGCGACGGACGCCTCGCGGCTCGAGGCGGCCTTCACCAGCAGGACGCCGCCGATGGAGCACAGCAGCCCGAGCGAGGTGAGCGCCAGCGGCAGGAACATGAGCGCCGATTGTGGTCCGAGCGCCGCCAGCGTGGTGGCGCCCAGCGTGGAGGCGATGGCGATGGTGGCGATCTGCGCGCCGCAGTACGACTCGAAGATGTCCGAGCCCATGCCGGCGACGTCGCCGACGTTGTCGCCGACCAAGTCAGCGATCACGCCCGGGTTGCGGGGGTCGTCCTCGGGGATGCCGGCTTCGACCTTGCCCACCAGGTCGGCGCCGACGTCGGCGCTCTTGGTGAAGATGCCGCCACCGACGCGGTAGAAGAGCGCGACCGAACCAGCGCCCACGCCGAAGGCGTGCATGGCGTGCGCGCCCTCGGCGCTACCGCCGAAGAGCACGAACAGGAAGCCGAGGCCCACCAGGCCCAGCGAGGCCAGCACGATGCCCATCACCGAACCGCCGAAGAACGCCACCTCGAGCGCCTTTGGGGCGCCCTCGGTGTGGGCGGCGGTGGTGGTGCGGACGTTCGCCTTGGTGGCCGAGAACATGCCGAAGTAGCCGGCGATGGCCGAGGTGATGGCGCCGATGGCGCACGAGAGCGCCGACATCCAGTCGAGCAGCACCCAGATGAGGATGACCACCACGGTGCTGAAACCAACGAGCAAGATCAACTCGCGCTTCATGAAGGCCATGGCGCCGATGTGGATCTCGTCGGAGATGGCCTTGAGCTTGGCCTCGCCCTCCGGGAACGCGATCACGATCTTGTATATGTAGTACGCGACCCCCAGTCCGAACAGACCGAGAGCGAACGGTATGAGACCGCTGGCGACCATGGCACCTCCTGGGGGCGGTCGCACCCGGGTGCGTCGATCGGAGCGTGGCGCGCGCTGCGCAGGGACGCCGGGTGGCCGCCGGTGGCCTAAACGGGCACAGCATACCCCAGGGCGAGGGGGTAAATATCCCGGTTGGAGCGGGCTTCTTCGGCTGTTTCAGGGGTCGTTGGCAGCGACGGGGCACGGCCAACCGCAATGGCGGTGGCGCCCCGACACCCAACGAGTATCATACGGTGCTTTGGGTCCCGTGCGCTATGACGTGGACCACCTCACGACAACGGGATCGGCTGTACGCTTGCAGATGAAAGGAGGTAGGTGATCAACTCTCAAACGGATCACATCCTTTCCGGCGACTCCCGCTAGCCACTCGAGGCTCGACAGGGAACCACCGCACCAACGAAGAGATCGACAAGGTGACGGGGACCCAACAGAGCAGGAAAAGGCAGCGGGAGTCGTCATGGATGCCCCCGGCCATCGACGCCCCTGGCCACCCACGCCCCCGGCCATCGAGTCCGAGTCCCGGTCACGAGGCGCCTACGAGAGCGGCACCGCCCCCTTCAGACCCACCACCTCACAACGAGACCGTACGCGTCCCGCGTTCGCTCAGCTCGAGCGGCACCTCGCGGAGGTCCGACAGCGCGCGCCGCACCCGCTCGTGCTGCGCCTCGGGGCAGCACACCAGCACGTACCCGCTGATCTTGCCGCCTGGCACCTGCGCCGCGGCGCCGCAGGCCTCGACCCGGGCCACCACGTCCTCCACGAAGGCGTCGCTGAAGTGCCCCGGCAGGCGCATCTTGAGGTGCTGCTTCTGGCCGATGCAGCGCGCCGCCTCGGCCAGGTCGCCGCGCTCGAGCGCCCCCTCCAGCACTAGCGCCAGCGCCTTGATGTCGTGCAGCACGGGCACGGCCTGCTCGAACTGGGCGCTGAGCAGATCCAGCGAGGGCTTCGTGCGGGCCTGACGACCGCTGGCGAAGAGCACGAGCGACCGTGCGAAGGCGTCCCGCCGCTCCGGCGTGAGCGCGAGCCGCCGCGCCTCCACGCGCGCCCCCTGGTACGCCAGCCGCAGCAAGCCGCCACGCGCGCACACGTGGGGGTCGTGGTAGCCCGAAGCGCCGCGCAGCACCTCCACCTCGATACGCGCCGCCACCTCGGCGGCCGCCTCGGGGGCGATCGGGTCGCCGCGGTAGGCCGCCAGCGCCTGCAGCAACCCCACCGTGATGGCGCCGGAGGTGCCGAGCCCGCTCTCGCCGGCCACGTCCACCCACACCGCCAGCCGCACCGGGGTCATCTCCATGCCCACGGCCCGCAGGCTCTCCCGCACGAGGTCGTGCCGGATCTCGTCGACCCTGCCGGCGGTCTCGAAACCGCCGGCGTAGTGCACCTCGAAGCGCTGCTCCACCGGCGGCAGCACGCTTACGTACGTCGCCTGGCCGATGGTGCTGCTGACCGTGACGCCCCCGTAGCGCTCGGCGTAGGCGCGCAGGTCGGTGAGGCCGCCGCCCAAGGGGATCCGCAGGGGCGTGGTGGCGACGATCACGGGCGCCGCCCCCAGAGGCTGCGCACCACGTGCCGCACGTTCGCTTCCGGACTGGGATGCACGCCACCCAGGTGGAGCCACTCGCCCAGCTCCACGTAGCCGAGCTCGAGGCCCTCGTCCAGGTGGGTCTGCAGGTTGGGCAGCACTCGGTACTCCCCCTTCTCGGCGCTGACCCGCCGAAGTCCCCGGGCGACCTCCAAGGGCAACCGCCACAGCCCCGCGTCCAGCCACGGGCCCTCACCGTCCCAGACGCGGGTAACGCGCTCGCCGACGCGCGTCACGCGCAAGCGCGGGCTCTCGGCCGGGTCGCCGAGCGCCTGCACGGCCACCGCCGGCGCGGGGTGCGCCAGCACGGCCGCGAAGACGTCGGCCGGCACGAACAGATCGGCCAGCCACGCGACCACGGTCTCGCTCTCATCGGGCATCGCGTCGACGCCCACGCCCAGGGCGTGCCCGGTGCCGCGCGGCGCGCTCTGTGCCACGTAGCGCAGCGGGACCCCCTCGAACTCGGCGCCGAAGTACGAACGCAGCTGCTCGTCGAAGTGGCCCACCACCAGCGTCAGCCGGTCGCGCCGCGGTTCCACCGCCGCGCCCTCGAGCCATTCGAGCAGGGTGTGCTCCAGGAACGGCCGCAGCCCCACCGGGTACATGCACTTCTGCAGGTAGCGGCCCAGCGCGCCGAAGCGCGTTCCCTCCCCTGCCGCCAGGCAGACGTACTCCATCGCTCCTGACGCTAGCATCCGCAGGCGCCGCCAGGCTGTTCCCGCGGCGAGGCATCGCCGGCGGCGAGGCATCGCCCGCGGCGAGACATCGCCGGGCGCGGTAGCATGCCGCGTGGTCGCGTTCGACGTCGACGGCGTGCTCGCCGACAGCATCCACGGTTTCGACGCCTGGGCCTGCGCCCACTTCGGCGTGAGCGACACCGAGGTGGGCCCGCTCGACGATTACGCCGACCCGATCTCGCGCTGGCCGGCGCGGCACCACGCCGCGCTGCAGCGGGCCTTCGTCGAGGCCTACTTCGCCGGCGCGCACGGCGTGTACGAGCGGGCGCGGGTGATCCCCGGCGCGCTTCAGGGCGTGCGGCAGCTGACCGACGCGGGCCTTGCCAGCGGCTTCGTCACCCGCCGTCCCAGCGCGCTGCATGCGCTCACCCGCGCGTGGCTCAAGCGCCATGGCTTCCCGCCGCTGCCGCTGGCGCACGCCGACGGCGAGCAGCCCAAGGCGCCGCACGTGCGGGCGCTGGGGGCGCGCGTGATGGTCGAGGATTCGCCCAAGGAGGCCGCCGCGCTGGCACGTGCCGGCGTGCAGGTGCTGTTGCGCCACGAGCCGTACAACGCGCGGCTGGCGGCGCCGGGCATAGTGCGCTGCGAGGATTGGGACGTGGTGCTGGCCCGCGCCCTGGCCGCGGCCCGAAGCGGCTTGCCGGAGCACGGCAGCAGCCGCGCCTAGGACGCGCAGCTCGCGCGGCACCCACCTCGCGCGGCACCCAGCGCCCAGGACACCCAGGACGCCGCCCCCTTGTGACGTCAGGCACGTGCGTGTACGCTTGATGCCAAGCCCGTGTGCCGAACCTCCGGCCGCCCGTTCGCGCAGGGCGCCCTGGTTCGGATCGTTACGCGTGCCGACCGTGTAGAGCCACGGCGGCAGGAGGTAGGTCATGACCGGAGCACCGTCGCACCTTCGTTGGTTCACCGACCTCACCCGTGCCGACGTTCCGATCGTGGGCGACAAGCACGCCGCGCTCGGCGAGAT
>PXAU01000024.1 GCA_003567075.1 Trueperaceae bacterium | reverse complement strand
TGATGCCGGGGGATAATGTTGAGTTGGATGTGGTGTTGATCAAGCCGATTGCGATGGAGGAGGGGTTGCGGTTCGCGATTCGGGAGGGTGGTCGGACGGTTGGTGCGGGTGTCGTCACCGCGGTGACGAAGTAGAGGGCGAACGAGGCGCAGGGTCCGAAGGCGAGCGGGCTCGAAGGCCCGGGACGCCCCGAGGGACGTGGCCCTTCGATGGCCCAGGCGCCGTTGCCGTACCGACGCTCCGGCGATCGTGCTCGTTCGTCGTCTTACTCGCTGACATCCATGGGCGAATCTGATACACTCTCTAGTTTGGGAGGCCTGCATGGCCAGTGACGTACGCATCCGGCTCCTGCTCGAGTGCACCGAGTGCAAGCGACGCAACTACGCGAGCCACAAGAACCGCCGCAACACCACCGCGAAGCTGGAGCTGCGGAAGTACTGCTCGCACCAGCGCAAGCACACGGTCCACCGCGAGGTCAAGGTCTAAGCGTGAAACGCTTGATGCAGTCCCTGCGCAACTCGCGAGCCGAGCTCGCTCGCGTGACGTGGCCGACGCGTGAAGAGGTGCTCCAGTCGACGCAGGCGACGCTCGTCTTCGTCATCATCACCGCCCTCTTCCTGCTGTTCGCCGACACCACGCTCGGCAACCTGATCGGGTTGCTCACCTGAGCGCGCTGCTTCGGCTCCGGCGGCGTCACGTGCGTCGCCGCCGCGGTCGGCTCCAGAGGTCTTCATGAGCATCGAGTGGTACGCCGTTCACACCTACGTCGGGCACGAGGACAAGGTGCGGGACAACATCCTCAACCGGGCCCGATCGCTGGGCGCAACCGACAACATCTACCAGGTGGTCGTGCCGAAAGAGGAGATCGTCGAGCGCGGCTCGGGCAACAAGGACGAGGTCGTCAAGCGTATGTTGTTCCCGGGCTACATCTTCGTCCAGATGGACCTGGGGGACAACCCCGAAGAACCGAACGAGGCCTGGGAAGTGGTTCGCTACACACCCGGCGTCACCGGTTTCGTCGGCTCCTCCACGCGCGCGGTTCCCTTGAGCCCTGACGAGGAAGCCCGCATGTTGGGGACGTTCGGCATCACCGGGACCCGCGAGACGCCCAGGATCAAGGTCACCTTCAACGTCGGTGACATGGTCCAGGTCACCAGCGGCCCCTTCGCCGACTTCACCGGCGTGGTCTCGGACGTGAACCAAGAGCGCGGCACGCTGAAGGTGCTGGTCTCGATCTTCGGCCGTGAGACCCCCGTCGAACTCGACTTCTCGCAGGTCGTCCGGGCATGAGCCTGGTCACCGTGACCCAGCCGCGCCAACGCGCGGCGACCGCGTCTACCGCGCGCGCCGCGGTGCGCGCGAAGGACGACACCCGCCCGCGCGGCCATGCCGCGTCAGCAACGGAAGCGCCAGGACCTCGCCCGGTGGCGGACCGGCGAGGGAGCTGAGGAGGTACCGCCACCATGGCAAAGAAGGTCATCGGCATCGTCAAGCTGCAGTTGCAGGCCGGCGCGGCGACACCGGCCCCGCCGGTCGGACCGGCGCTCGGTCAGCACGGCGCCAACATCATGCAGTTCGTCAAGTAGTACAACGCGGCGACGGCGTCGCAGGCGGGGGCGATCGTCCCGGTGGAGATCACGATCTTCGCCGATCGCTCGTTCAGCTTCATCACCAAGACGCCGCCCGCTTCGTACCTGATCAAGAAGGCCGCCGGCATCGAGAAGGGCTCGGGCGTGCCGCACAAGGAGAAGGTCGGGACGCTGCGCTGGGAGCAGTGCCTGGAGCTCGGCAAGGTGAAGATGACCGACCTCAACGCCAACGACGAGGTGGCCGCCGCGCACATCATCGCCGGTACGGCCCGCTCGATGGGCGTCATGGTGGAGGGGGTGCCGAGCGATGCCTAGGCACGGCAAGCGTTACCGCGGCCTCGCCACCCAGGTCGAGCGCCAGAAGCTCTACCCGGTGCCCGACGCCACCGCGCTGGTGCGCGAGTTGGCGACGGCCAAGTTCGACGAGACCATCGAGGCCCACTTCCGCCTCGGCATCGACCCGCGCAAGTCCGACCAGAACGTGCGCGGTACCGTCGCCTTGCCGCATGGTACCGGGCGCACCGTGCGAGTGCTGGCGTTCGCCCAGGGTGACAAGGCGGCGGAGGCCGAGGCCGCCGGTGCGGACCACGTGGGCGCACAGGAGCTCGTCGAGAAGGTCGCCGGCGGCTGGTTCGAGTTCGATGCCGTCGTCGCGAGCCCAGACATGATGGGCATGGTCGGCTCGAAACTCGGGCGCGTGCTAGGGCCTCGCGGCTTGCTGCCGAACCCGAAGTCGGGCACCGTGGGGGTCGACATCGCGTCCATCGTGCGGGCGCTGAAGGCCGGCCAGATCGAGTTCCGTTCCGACAAGACCGGCGTGGTCCACGCGCCGATCGGCAAGGCCAGCTTCACGCCCGAGGCGCTGGCCGAGAACCTGCAGGCGTTGCGCCAGGCGGTCGAGTCGGCCAAGCCGGACGCCGCCAAGGGCACGTACGTCCGCACCGTCCACCTCAGCTCCACCATGGGGCCGAGCGTACGCGTGACGGTCTGATCCTGGGCATCCCGGTGCGTAGCTGAGGCTGCTCACCTCTGGCGTCGGAGACAGCAGGGGCCTGCCAGGCTTAAAGATCCTGCCGAGGCGCGTCGTGGACGCCGTCGCGAGACGGTCCAGCACGACCTACGCTTCGCGGTTCACGTTCGAGGCAGCGCGTTTTGGGCGCACATCTCGGACATCGTCAACTCGAGAACGGAAGAGGCACCCATGGCCAACCCCAGGAACGAAGCGTCCGTCGCCCAGCTCCGCGAGCTCCTCGCGGGGGCGTCGACGTTCTTCTTGGTCGATTACCAGGGGCTCTCCGCAGGGGACCTCCACACGCTGCGTGCACAGGTGCGCAGCGCCGGCGGCCGCTTGCTGGTCGCCAAGAACACCCTCCTCGACGTGGTCTTCAAGGAACACGGCGTCGAGGGGTTCGAGTCGAACCTGGCAGGGCCGACCGCGCTGGTGCTGGTCGGTGACGACCCCGTCGCACCGGCCAAAGCGCTCAGCGACCACGCCAGGGCCCATGCCAAGGACCTGCCGGTCGCGAAGGGCGCGTACCTCGAGGGCAGCGTGGTCGGTCCCGAGGCGCTCGCCCGCATCGCGGCGCTGCCGGCGCGCGAGGTGCTGCTCAGTCAGCTCGTCGGCGTCTTGCAGGCGCCGCTCTCGCAGCTCGTGGGCGTGCTCGAGGCTTCCCCGCGGAACCTGGTGACCGTGATCGACAACTACATTGACAAGCGCAAGGAGGAATGACGTGGCGTTCGACAAAGACGCGATGGTGGAACAGCTCTCGGGCCTGACGGTCCTGGAGCTGGTGGATCTGGTGGATGCCCTGAAGGAGAAGTGGGGCGTCGAGGCTGCCGCAGCGATGCCCGCGGGCATGATGATGGCTGCGCCCGGCGCCGCGGCACCCGAAGCCGCGGTGGAGGAGCAGACCGAGTTCACCGTGTCGATCAAGTCGGCTGGTGACAAGAAGCTGCAAGTCATCAAGGAAGTCCGGGCGATCACCAGCCTCGGGCTCAAGGAGGCGAAGGACCTGGTCGAGAGCGGCGGCGTTGTGAAGGAGGACGTCTCCAAGGAGGAAGCCGAAGAGGTCAAGACCAAGCTCGAGGCCGCGGGCGCCGTCATCGAGGTCAAGTAGATCCTGCGCACGCACCGGATGCACGGGTGGGAGGGAACCCTGTCGGATCGCGCCCCGTTCGCTGCCGCGACCACGAAGGACGGCCGTCGCCACGACCTCGGGCCCGCAAGGGCTCGTGACGGGGTGGCGTCCGTCCCGCCCTCGACTCTTTCATGCCCGCTATCTGAATCCGACTCCGTCGCCTCGGTTTCCTGCACCGATGCGTCGGCCGTTCTGCTCGCCGCCGGCCGGCATCGTGTCCGGTCGGTCACACCGCACGCCGCAGCGACTCCGAAGGGGTGAAGATGCGCGAGATCCGTCGATTCGGCAGCATCACCGAAGTCATCGACCTGCCCAACCTCACGAACATCCAGATCTCGTCCTACGACGGCTTCCTGCAACGGGACGTGGCCGCGCCCCTGCGCGACGACGTCGGCCTGCAAGCGGCCTTCCGGGAGATCTTCCCGATCGACGAGACCGAGCGCGGGCGGCAGACCGGTCTCGTCCTCGACTTCCTCGAGTACACGCTGCAGCCGCCCGAGTTCGGCCCCGACGAGTGTCGCGAGAAGGACCTCTCGTACCAGGCGGGCCTCTTCGCCAAGCTGCAGCTGGTCCACAAGGACACCGGCCTCATCAAGGAGGACCAGGTCTTCCTGGGCGACCTGCCGCTGATGACCGAGGACGGCTCGTTCGTCATCAACGGCGCCGACCGGGTGATCGTCTCGCAGATCCACCGCTCGCCTGGCGTGTACTTCACGGGCGTGCCGCATGGGAGCCAACGGCGCTTGACGGCCAGCATCATCCCGATGCCCAAGCGCGGCCCCTGGATCGAGGTCGAGTTCGACAACAGCGACGTGCTGTGGATGAAGGTCAACAAGCGCAAGTTCCCGTTCACGTTGTTGCTGCGCGTGCTCGGTTACGACGACGAGCGCATCCGCGGCCTCTTCGCCGGGTCGGAGACCCTCATCGAACCGACCTTCGAGGCGGAGGAAGCCAGCGGAATCACCGGCGACGAGGCCTTGCTGCGCCTGTTCACGGTGCTCCGGCCCGGCGATCCGCCCAAGGTGGACAAGGCCACCAGCTACCTCCACAGCCTGCTCGCCGACCCGCGCCGCTACGACCTCGGCGACGCCGGCCGCTACAAGCTCAACGCCAAGCTCGGCCTCGGCTTCGAGCAGAAGACGCTGCTCGGCTACGAGGACGGCCGCTTCGTCGATTACGGGCTGATCCCGACGCTGCAGTACCTGGTGAAGCTGCAGTCGGGCGCCGACGGTTTCACCGAGGACGACATCGACCACCTCGGCAACCGGCGCATCCGCACCGTGGGCGAGCTGGTGGCCGATCAGATCCGGGTGGGTCTCGGCCGGATGGCGCGCGGGGTGCGCGAGCGCATGCTGCTCGGCAACCCCGACGCGGCCACGCCGCAGAAGCTGGTGAACAACCGACCCATCGTGGCGGCGCTGCGCGAGTTCTTCGGCCGCTCCCAGTTGTCGCAGTTCAAGGACCAGGTGAACCCGCTCTCGGAGCTGCGGCACAAGCGTCGCATCTCTGCGCTCGGCCCTGGCGGTCTGACCCGCGAGCGCGCCGGCTTCGACGTGCGCGACGTGCACCGCACGCACTACGGCCGCATCTGCCCGATCGAGACGCCCGAAGGCGCGAACATCGGCCTCATCACCTCGTTGGCGAGCTTCTCGCGCGTCAACGAGCTGGGCTTCATCGAGGCCCCTTACCGCAAGGTCACCGACGGCGTGGTGACCGACGAAGTCGTCTACATGAGCGCCCACGACGAGGACCGCTTCATCATCGCGCAGGCCAACACGCCGCTCGCTGACGGCGGCCGCTTCGACACCGACCGCATCGTGGCTCGCAAGCTCGGTGACCCCGTCTTCGTCGACCCCCACGAGGTCGACTTCATGGACGTCTCGCCCAAGCAGATCATCTCCATCCCCACGTCGCTGATCCCCTTCCTGGAGCACGACGACGCCAACCGTGCGCTCATGGGCTCGAACATGCAGTCGCAGGCCGTGCCGCTCATCCGCAGCGAGGCGCCCGTCGTGGGCACCGGGGTGGAGGAGCGCGTCGCCCGCGACTCGGGCACGGCGGTGCTGGCGCTCGAGGCCGGCACGGTCCGCTTCGTCGACGCCAACCGGGTCGTGGTCGAGAGCGACGCGAGCGTGGAGCGCTCGTACGAGCTCACGCGCTTCCAGCGCTCGAACCAGAACACCAACCTCGACCAGCGCCCCGTGGTGCGGATCGACCAACGGATCGAGGCCGGACAGGTGCTGGCCGACGGCCCTGCTTCGGACGTGGGTCGATTGGCGCTCGGGCGCAACATCCTCATCGCGGTCATGCCCTTCGACGGCTACAACTTCGAGGACGCGATCGTCCTCTCCGAGCGCCTGGTGCGTGACGACGCCTACACGTCGGTGCACATCGAGAAGTTCGAGAAGGAGGCGCGCGACACCAAGCTCGGTCCCGAGAAGATCACCCGCGACATCCCGGGTCTGTCCGAAGCGGCGCTGCGCGACCTCGACGAGGACGGCGTGGTGCGCATCGGCGCGGAGGTGAAGCAGGGCGACATCCTGGTCGGCCACACCTCCTTCAAGGGCGAGAAGGACCCCACCCCCGAGGAGCGATTGCTGCGCTCGATCTTCGGCGAGAAGGCGCGCGAGGTGAAGGATACCTCGCTACGGGTGCCGCCTGGCGACGGCGGGATCGTGCTGCGAACCGTACGCTTCCGCCGCGGCGACCCCGGCGTCGAGCTCAAGCCCGGCGTGCAGGAGATGGTACGGGTGTACGTGGCTCAGAAGCGCCGGCTCATCGAGGGTGACAAGCTCGCCAACCGCCACGGCAACAAGGGCGTCGTGGCGAAGATCCTCCCCCCCGAGGACATGCCCTACCTCGAGGACGGCACGCCGGTCGACCTGGTGTTCAACCCGCTGGGCGTGCCCTCGCGCATGAACCTGGGACAGATCCTCGAAACGCACCTCGGCTTGGCGGCGCACAAGCACGGCATGTCGTTCGTGACGCCCGTGTTCGACGGGGCCCGCGAGGAGGAGATCAAGGGGTTGCTGGAGGAGGCTGCGCGCCGCGAGGTGGTCGCCAACCGCGAGTCCGGTTTCGGCGTGGACAGGCGCGAACGCCAGGTGATGAAGCGCGCTGACAAGCTCGGCGTCATCGACGCCGCCGACGATCCTGACGAGGCGCTCGTGCAGCTCGCTCGCTCCGGCAAGGCCGTCCTCTACGACGGCCGCTCCGGCGAGGCGATCGACGCCCCCATCGTGGTCGGGATCATGTACGTGATGAAGCTCTACCACATGGTCGAAGACAAGATGCACGCCCGCTCCACCGGCCCCTACTCGCTC
>PXAU01000299.1 GCA_003567075.1 Trueperaceae bacterium | reverse complement strand
GTGCCAGGAGGCTGCCCTCGAGCAGGCTCTTGAGCGGCCTCGCGTGCGCGTCGCCGTCGTCGACGGCGAGGTCGTCGAGCATCAGGACCACCCGCCGAGGTTGGCGCAAGGCGCTCGTCAGGACGTCGTCGAGACGTGCCAAGTGCACCACGGGTAGTTCGACGAGGCGTAGCCCGCGCTCGCCGTAGCGCTCGAGCAGGCCGCGCACCACGCTCGACTTCCCGCTGCCGCGCGGGCCGTAGAGGAGCGTGGCGAGCGCCGGTCGGCCGCGCAGGAAGGCCTCGACGTTGGTGAAGATCGCCGCCAGCTGCCGCTCCAGACCCGCCAGCGTGGCGAGCCCGGCCCCGGCCGGCCGGTCGATCCCGCGGAGGCCGCTCCCGTCCCAGGCGAACGCTCGGTACCGCGCCAGGGGCCCTGCGCCCGTCGTCCTGGCCGTGTCGAGCAAGGCCCGATAGGCAGCCTCGACGTCCCCTCCCAGCAGCGCACCACGCATCTGCTGGCGCGCTGCGGCGGCGGCCGCATCGGGTTCCTCGGCCGGCAGCGCCAACTCGGTCCAGGGCGGCAGCGATCGACCGACGAGCGCCTGGCACTCGCGCTGCCAGTCGCGTCGTACCAGCGCGGCCAGGGCGTGGAGGTCGGCGCGTGCGGCCCGCGCCGCGCCAGGGGCCAGCAGGGGCTCGCAGCCACGTTCGTGAGCGCGACCCACCTGCTGGCTCCAGGCCCCCTCCCCGAACAGCGTGCCGCTCGCCACCGCCTCGGCCACGTCGGCGTGCCCGTCGATCATCAGGGCCCGCGCCACGGCCGCATGCGCCCTGACGGCACCCGCCGCGTCACCCGCGCCCAGGACCCGGTCCAGCTCGGCCAACGCCGCCCACCACGCTGCCGTGCAGGGACCGTCGAGCAGGTAGGGCTGGAGCATGCGACCCCCTTCGAGCCCTCGCGCAGCCAGCCCGGGCGCGACGGCGACCCCATGGTAGCCTCCGGCATGGCGGCCATCTACCAGCGCGCCCGTCCCGCGCGCTTCGACGAGGTCGTCGGTCAGGAGCACGTCACCTCGTTGCTCGTCGCCGCCGTGCGCCGGCAGATGGTCGGGCACGCGTACCTCTTCTCCGGACCCCGCGGCGTGGGCAAGACGACCAGCGCGCGCTTGCTGGCGATGGCGGTCAACTGTGACGCGGCGCTGGACGAGCGGCCCTGTGGGACCTGCGACTCGTGCCGGGCGGTGCGCGAGGCGAGCCATCCCGACGTGATCGAGCTCGACGCCGCCTCCAACAACTCCGTTGAGGACGTGCGCGAACTGCGTGAGCAGGTGCGCTTGGCGCCGCTGCGCGGTGGGCGCCGTGTGTGGGTGCTGGACGAAGCCCACATGCTCTCCC
The DNA here is from genome assembly GCA_003567075.1 of Trueperaceae bacterium. Taxonomy (GTDB): domain Bacteria; phylum Deinococcota; class Deinococci; order Deinococcales; family Trueperaceae; genus CSSed10-48. The sequence goes on along the minus strand of PXAU01000299.1, from coordinate 25,026 downwards.
GCGCCGCCGCCAACGCGCTGCTGAAGACGCTCGAGGAACCGCCTCCTGGACTGCTGTTCGTCCTCGCGACCACGGAACCGGAGAAGCTGCCGCCGACGGTCTTGTCGCGATGCCAGCATTTCCGCTTCCGGCGCCTCACCGACGCCGAGATCCGAGGCAAGCTCGATCGCCTCCTGCAGGCGAGCGGCGTGACCGCCGACGCGGACGCTCTCGACCTGCTGGCGCGGGCCGCGGACGGCGCCATGCGCGACGCCGAGTCGCTGCTCGAGCGCCTGCTGGCGTCCGACGAGTCGCTCACGTTGGCCACGGCCGAAGCGGCCTTGGGCTTGCCGCCGCAGGAGCGTCTGGCGCAGCTGGCCGCCTCGCTGGCAGCGGGCGACCTGGGCTCGCTGCTTCGCGGCGCCGGCGAGCTGTACGCCGACGGCTTCGCCCCGCGGACGTTGGCTGAGCAGCTGGGGCGGACCCTCCGCGACGTCCTGGTCTCGCTCGTCCGCGGCCGCGCGCATCCGGCGGCGCCCACCATCGACGTCGACGAGGCAGCGCTCGTGCGCGCCCTTCGCGTCCTCGACGACGCCCAGGAGCGCTTCGTTCGGCGCGGCGACCTGTACGCGCTCGAGGTCACCCTGCTGCGTGCCGCGGCGGCCGTGCGCCCCACGGCGGCGCCGCCCGCCGACGTGACCGATCGGCCCGCGCCGGCCCATGCAGCGCCCGAAGCGCCGCGGGAGACGCCGCAGGAAGCGCCACGCGAGACGCCGCAGGAGACGCCGCCCGCGGCCGCCGACGCCACCAGGCCGACGGCGGCTGAGGCACCCGCCGGGTTCGATCCCAACCGCCCCGCCAAGCGCGCCCCCCAGGCCGGCGCTGCGAGGCGCCCCGCGCGCTCCGAGGCCAGCCCGAAGAAGCTCAGCTGGCACGCCCTCCTTTCGCGCGCGGGCCCGCAGCTCAAGGCCTTCCTCCTGCCCGCCGAAGCGCGCCTCGAAGGCGAGCACCTCGAGGTGCACTACGACGCCCGCCACGCCTTCCACTTCGCGCAGCTCCAGCGCCGTGAGCGCGACTTCTTCGAGCTGCTCGACGACGCCGGTGGCGCCCAGCTGGAGGTGCGGATCGAGGGCCCGAGCGGACGGATCCGGCGCCCTGCAAGCGGTACGAGCGAGGCCAGCGGCGACCGTGCATCAGTGCCGCTCGAGCCGCCGCGCGATGCGGAGGCACCGGGAAAAGCCTGACGGGGGCGTCGCGACCCGCGCCGCCCCCAGCGCCCACCCCGACGCCGCCCCCGAGCCCGAGCCCAAGCCAGACGCCGAGCCAGACGCCGCCCCCGAGCCCGACGTCGACGTCGACCAGCGACACGGGGCACGAGGCGACCGCAGCTGCGGCAGCAGCAACCACCGCTGCACAGGCTACTGGTGCCCCGCCCAAGGCGCAGGGCCACGAGCTCCCCCCGAGCGACACGCTCGAGGCTCTACCCGAGGGGTTCTGGGACGAGACGGAAGTACCCTCTCCAGGGCCTGAGCACGCCGCCGCGCCGCCGCGCCCACGTCGCGACGCCGCCGAGACGCTCCCGGCAGAGCCTGTGCCAGCGGCCGCGCCCGCCGAACCGCCTGCCACGCCCGACGACGGTCGTGGCGTTGGGCTCGAGGGCGGGACGATCGCAACCCTGCAACGGCTCTTCCCCGGCCACGTCGTGCGGGTCGAACCAGCGGAGAGCCCGGTCGAGGAAACGGCTGACACCGACATCGACATCGAGAGCGACACCGAGAGCGACGCCGAGCGCAACGAGACGACACCGCGAGAGGGCAACGGACGGCCGGCCGAGCCCGCGGACCAGGACCCGACCGAGCACGGGCTAGAATCCCCAGGGAGCCAACGCACATGAACATACAGAAGCTCATGAAGGAAGCCCAGAAGGCGCAACGCCAGATGGCCGAGGCGCAGGAACGCTTGGCCGCCATGGAGGTCGAAGGGAGCGCCGGCGGCGGCCTCGTCACCGCCAGCGCCAACGGCGACGGCGTCATCACCAAGGTCCGCATCGACCCGAGCGCCATCGACCCGGACGACGTCACCCTGCTCGAGGACCTGGTCACGGCCGCGGTCTCGGACGCCCAACGCAAGGCCAAGGAGCTGCAGGAGCGCGAGCTCGGCTCGGCGGTAGGCGGGCTCCAAGGCATGCCGGGCCTGTTCTGAGGGGCGCTCGGTGCGCTACCCCGCACCGCTCCTAGCCCTGATCCGGTCCTTGAGCCGCCTGCCCGGCATCGGCCCGAAGTCGGCGCAGCGCCTGGCCTTCCACCTCTTCAACCAACCCAGTGACGACGTCCTGGCGTTGGCGCGCGCCCTCGAGGAGGTCACCACCGGACTGGCGCGCTGCCCCCGGTGCGCCCACGTCATGGCCGCAGACCAGGCGGCCTGCGACGTGTGCCAGGACCCGACCCGCGACGCCAGCGTCGTGTGCGTGGTGGAGCAGCCGGCTGACGTGCTCGCGATCGAGCGCAGCGGCGAGTACGCCGGCTTGTATCACGTGCTCCACGGGGCGCTCTCGCCCATGCACGGGGTGGGGCCCGAACAGCTGACCATCGCCGCGCTGCTCGAGCGGCTCGAGGGCGTGCGCGAAGTGGTGCTGGCGACGGCGACGACGGTGGAGGGCGAGGCGACGGCGCTGTTCCTGGCGCAACGTCTGCAGGAACGCGGCCTCGAGGTGACCAGGATCGCCTACGGGCTGCCGGTGGGCGGCGACCTCGAGTACGCCGACGAGGTCACGCTGGGTCGCGCCATGCTGCACCGCCGTCCGCTGTGACCGGTCCCGCGCCTGTCGCGTTTCGAACCCAGCATGCGTTGACACGCCACCAACCGTCCTTATAATGCGGCCGCCCACGGAAGGGGGACGCCGCGTTGCCATCCGAAAAGCCAACCCGACGCCTCGTGATCGTCGAATCACCGACCAAGGCGCGCACCATCAAGCGCTACCTGCCCGGTGAGTACCAGGTCGAGGCGAGCATGGGGCACGTGCGTGACCTGCCCGCGTCAGCGGCCGAGATCCCCAGCCGCCACAAGGGCCAACCCTGGGCGCGTCTCGGCGTGAAGGTCGACGACGGCTTCGAACCGCTGTACGTGGTCTCACCCAAGAAGCGCGAGGTGGTGCGGAAGCTGCGCCTGGCGCTCGACCGGGCCGACGAGCTCGTGATCGCAACCGACGAGGACCGCGAGGGCGAGAGCATCGGCTGGCACCTGGTCGAGGTGCTCGCACCGCGCGTACCAGTGAAACGCATGGTGTTCCACGAGATCACCGAGGACGCCATACAGCGCGCCCTGGGCGCAACCCGCGACATCGACGCCAACCTGGTCGAGGCCCAGGAGACGCGGCGCGTGCTCGACCGCTTGGTCGGCTACACCATCTCGCCGCTGCTGTGGAAGAAGATCGCGCCGCGACTCTCCGCCGGACGCGTCCAGAGCGTGGCCGTGCGCATGCTGGTGCTGCGCGAGCAAGAGCGGCTGCGCTTCCGCACCGGACGCTACTGGGATCTGAGCGCCCCCCTCGCCAGCGCGAGCGACACGAGCTTCGACGCCCAGCTCACCCACGTCGCTGGCCTGCGGGTCGCCAGCGGACGCGACTTCGACGAGCGCAGCGGCCACCTCAAGACGGACCTGCGCGAGGGCCACGACCTGATCCTCCTCGACGAGGCCGGAGCGCGGGCCCTGGCAGAGGCTCTGCGGGCCGGGACATGGCGGGTGACGGACATCGCCTCGCGCGACGCCACGCGGCAACCGGCAGCGCCCTTCACCACCTCCACCTTGCAGCAAGAAGCCAGCCGCAAGCTGGGCTTGGGCGCACGCGACAGCATGCGCGTAGCGCAGGGCCTGTACGAGCGCGGCTTCATCACCTACATGCGCACCGACGCCACCCACCTCTCCCAGGAAGCGCTGGTGGCCGCCCGCGAGGCGATCGAACGGCGCTACGGCGAGCGGTACCTCCTCCCGAGCCCCCGCACGTACGCCACCCGGAGCCGGAACGCGCAGGAGGCCCACGAAGCCATCCGCCCGGCCGGCACCGCCATGCGCAGCGCCGAGGAGCACGGCCTCAAGGGGACGGACGCAGCCCTGTACGACCTGATCTGGAAGCGCACCCTGGCCAGCCAGATGCCCGACGCGCACCTCCGCTTCGTGACCGCCCGCATCGAGGCCGAAGCCGACGGCGGCCGGGCCCAGGCCCGCTTCAGGGCCACGGGCCGCACCACCCTCTTCCCCGGGTTCTTCCGCGCCTACGTCGAAGGGAGCGACGATCCGGACGCCAGTCTCGAAGCCCAGGAGCAACCGCTGCCACCGCTCGAGTCCGGTCAAGCGTTGAGCGCCCAGCGCGTCGAGGCGCTCGGGCACGAGACCAAACCGCCGGCACGCTACACCGAGGCCTCGCTGGTGAAGCTGCTCGAGCAGGAAGGCATCGGCCGACCCAGCACGTACGCCAGCATCATCGACACGATCCTCAGGCGCCAGTACGCCCGCAAGCACGGCTCGCAGTTGGTGCCGACCTTCGTCGCCTTCGCAACGAACGCGCTCTTGGAACACCAGTTCCAGTCGCTCGTCGACACCGAGTTCACCGCGACCATGGAGGCCACCCTCGACGAGATCGCCAGCGGCAACGTCGACCCCGTCCCCTACCTGCGCGAGTTCTACGCCGGGCGCGATGGCCTCGAGTCGACGGTCGCGGCGGCGCTCGAACGCGTCGACGCGCGCGAGATCAGCACCGTACGGGACGACGCCTGGGAACCCTTCGTCGTGCGCGTGGGACGGTACGGACCGTACGTCGAAGGGACCATCGACGGCGAGGTCAAGACTGCCAGCCTGCCCGACGACGCCGTGCCCGCCGACCTCACCCGCGCCGACCTCGAGCGTTTCGTGCGCGAGGGCAACGCCGCGGACCACGTGCTCGGCACGCACCCCGAGAGCGACCAGCCGATGCTGCTGAAGCGCGGACCGTACGGGCCCTACCTGCAGCTTGGCGACGGCAGCGACGCGGGTCGGCCCAAGCGGGTGTCGTTGCCGCCCGGCGTGGCGCCTGAGGCGGTCGACGCGAACCTCGCGCGACGGCTGCTCGACCTGCCGCGCCGCCTGGGCGAGCATCCGGAGAGCGGCGAGCCGGTCGAGGCGCACATCGGCCGCTTCGGACCGTACGTGCGGCACCAGCGCACCTTCGCCAGCATCCCCAAGGGCGCCGATTACGACCTGCTCGACGTGACGCTCGAGCAGGCACTGGCGCTGCTGGCCAAGAAGCGCGGTCGGAACGCGCCGCTGCGGGTCGTCGGCGAGCATCCCGAGAGCGGGGCGCCGATCGAGCTGCGTGACGGCAAGTACGGCCCGTACGTGTCGGACGGCAGCCTCAACGCTTCACTCAAGGAGGGGCAGGATCCCGAGACCCTCGATCTCGATGCCGCCGTCGCGCTGCTGGCCGAACGGCAGGCCGCCAACGGCGACACCCCCCGCCGGTCGCGCAAGGGCCGCAGCGCCGGCCCTGGCACACGTGCCAAGGGGCGCACCACGCAGCGACGCGGGAGCCGCGCGCAGGCTTCGAGCGCAGGGACGACGTCGAAGGCCTCGAAGGCCAAGAAGGGTGCGAAGCCCAAGCAGGCTGCTCGCGCCAAGGCCAGCAGCGAGCAACTCGCCGGCCACCTGGACCAGCTCGACGCGTCCACGCGCGAGGTCGTGGTGCGCCGCGAGGGAATGCAGGGCCGCACCTCGCAACCGGTCGAGGTCGTGGCCGGCGACCTCAGCCTGCCCGAGAGCGAGGTCGAGCGCCTGCACAAGCGCGGCATGTTCAAGCTCCGCATGGCGTTCGGTAAGGCGCGCTCGACGGCGACGCGCGAGTGAGGTCGTGCCCGGTGCAGCGGGCCGGCCGGGCACAGGTACGGGGCGGGCAACGGAGCGCTAGACTGCGCGCGTGCAGCGCTACACGATCAGCGACGCCTTGGTCCTGCGCCGCGCCCCACTACCGAGCGGGGACGTGGTGGTCACCCTGCTCTCGGAGCACGGTAAGTGGCGCGCGGTGGCCCGCAAGGGTCGGCTGCCGGGCGGCAACCTGGCGCGCTTGTCGCTCTTCCACGACGTCACGGTCCAGGCCTACCGGCGTCGCGAGGACGACCTGGCCGTGCTCACGCAGGTGCGGCTGAACGGCGCGCTGCCGGGCCTCACGAGGCCCGAGTCGTACCCGTACGCGCACCTCGTGGCGGAGCTCGCGGACGCCCTCAGCGTCGACGTGCACGTGGGCGAGCGGCTCCTCGCCGTCGTCTCGAGCGGCCTGCGCGGCATCGGGCAGCACCCGGACCCTGAGGCGGTGGCGCTCGCATACGCCTGGTACCTGGTGACGCTGGCCGGCTTGGCGCCGCTCGTGCACGGTGCGAACCCACCCCGCTGCGATCGCTGCGGGGCACCCGCCACGGTGCTGGCGGCCGCCAGCGGCGCGCTGCGTTGCATCGAGCACGGTGACGGCCCCCGCGACGCCTTCCTGGGCGAGGACGGGGCGCAGGCCTTGGCGATGGCCTTGGCAGGGCCGCTGCGGACGTCGGTGGCACAGCCGCCCAGTGAACGCGGCCGGGCCTGGCGAGCGCTGCACGCCTACCTGCGCGAGCACGTGGGCGAGGTGCGCGCGCTGCAGGGTCTGACGCAGGCGTCGCCGTGAGCGGCTTCGACCTGGTCGCCGCGGCCGCGTTCGGCTACCTGCTGGGCGGCTTCCCCAGCGCCGCCCTCGCCGCCAAGCTGCGCGGGGTGCGCATCTTCGAGGTGGGCTCGGGGAACATGGGCGCCATGAACACGGCCCGCAACCTCGGCCTGGGCCTGGGCCTGGCGGTCCTGGCCGCCGACATCGCCAAGGGCGCCCTGGCCGCGCTCCTGGGCTTGGCGATGGGCGGTCTGCTGGGCACCTCGCCCGACGGCGCGACCGCGCTCGCGCTGATCGCCGGGGTGGCGGCGGTGGTGGGTCATGCCTGGTCACCGTACGTGGGCTTCCGGGGCGGCAAGTCGCTGGCCACCGCCTTCGGCGCCAGCCTGCCTGTGTACCTCTGGGGCGGGCTGGCGGGGTTGGTCATGATCGTGGCGCTGGCGCTCATCTTCCGGCGCGCCGAGCCGGCCACCTGGCTGACGCTGCTCGTCTACCCCCTGCTCATCTACCTGGCGACCATGCGCGCCACCTCGGACCAGGAGCTGGCCTTCGCCGCGACCACGTCCGGCCTGGCCATCGCGCTCGTGGTCGCGCTCAAGCACCTGTCGTTGTGGCTGGAGACGCGCCGCTCACGCACGGGCGACTGAGGCATCGACGTCAGGTGCGGGCATCGACGCGGCGCAGGAGCTCGAGTTCGCTGGGCCCATCGCTATCGTGGTGGGCGCGCACCAACGCCGCCACCTCAGGATCGCCGCCGGCCGCCAGGATCATGGCGGCGCCGCGGGCGGGGTGCTCGTGATGATGGCGCCACAACGCCGCCAGGCCAGCAGCGCCGTCCGCAGGAACCGCGCCTCGGCGTGGGCGGTAGACGTGCACGGCGATCCGCTCCCAGGCACGGTAGGGCCGGTCGGCCTTGCCGACGTCGTGCAGGAGCGCGGCGCGAACCAGCAGCGGTGACGCTTGCGGTGCCGCGGCCAGCAGACCGCGCGCCACGCGGCAGGCGTGGTCGCGATCACGCCGGTCCATGCGCCGGTAGAGCGCCCGCTCCGCCGACGGCAACCAGCGCTCGGCGAAGGCGTCATCGGGCCGCGCCAGCGCCGGCACGAAGGCGCGAAGCGTGCGCATCGCGGCGTTGACGTACCAGGCCGCCGACTTCACGAGCGCGAGTGTACCGGGCGCCGGCTGGTTCGGGGCGCGTCGAACGACGGCGCTGGCGCCTGCACCGTACAATGATGTCGACGTGACGCCACGCACGCGCACTCCCACCCACCTCGCGCTGCTCGCGCTGCTCGCCTTGGCGCTGGTCCTCGCGCCAGCGCACGCGCAGGTCGCGCCAACGCAAGCGCAGATCGACCCGCCGTCGGCCGAACGCACGCCCGACGAGCACCTGCTGCCGGACGAGAGCGAGGTGCTGGTCGCCGGCGACGACCCGGCCGAGGTGGCGGACGAGGCCGTCACGGCCTGGTTGGAGCGTCCGGCCACCGTCCTCACCGACCTGATCGGGCGCGACACCAGCGAGGTGTGCCAGCTGCTGCCGGAGTTGGTGGCGGCACCGCCTCCGCCAGAGGGCACCCGCGTCAACCTCGAGGACCGGCGCGAGCACCCACTCGACGAGCCGGACCGGAAACGCTTCACCTACAGCGCGGTGCGGCCGGCGGATCAACTCGACGTCGTGCAGGTCGAGCTGGTGCGCGAGGACGACACCTGGCGCGCCGTATCGGTGGGCTTCCGGGTCGACGCCGCCAACCGTGGCTGGCTCGCCTCGCCCGTCGCCGGCGGCGTGTTCCTGGGCTTGTCACTGCTCGTGCTGCTGCTGCTGGTGCGTCCCTCACCGCTGCGACGGGTGCTGGCCGCCGGTCTCGGCTACGTGCGCGAACACCGTCGGTTGGTGTTCGGGACGATGATCGCGCTCTACCTGGCGTTCGCAGCGGGCGTGTGGAGCGGCTCGGCGTTACCGCCCGAATGCGACGACGCGGTGATCGCGGTGCTCGGGCAGGCGCTCGGGCAGGTGGGTGCCACCGACGCCCTGCTCGCGGGCGATCCGCTGCGCCTGGCGGTCACGATCTTCTACCAGAACTTCGGCGTGGTGACGCTGCTGCTGTTCTGGCTTGGCCTGTTGCTCGGCGTGCCGGCGTACCTGCTGGCGTTCCCACAGTTCTTCGCCAACGGCCTGCCGTTCGGTGTGCTCTACGACGTCACGGGTCCGCTGGCGCTGCTCGCCACGGCGCTGCTGATCGTGATCGAGCTGACGGCCTACTTCCTGGTCGTGGCCGGCGGCGGCATGCTGCTGGTGACCATCGTGCGCCAAGGCTTGGGCAGCTTCCCGTTGGCGCTGCGCAAGACGCTCTCGATGCTGGCGATCGCCGCGGTCATGCTGATGCTGGGCGCCTGGTACGAGGTCGTCCTGCTGCTCAGCTGAGCCGGCTCCGCGACGCTCGCGCAGCACCCGTCGCCAGCACCTGCCGCACGGCGGGCGCCACGTCCAGCAGCGAACGTGCACCGGCGAAGGCGGTGGCGCCAGGGCCCAAGGCCAGCAACGGCACCGAGGCCAGCGTGTGCCCGCGGCGCCGCAGGTCGTCCAGGTTGCCGTGGTCGCTGGTGACGAGCAGCGTGACGTCGTGCGGCAATGCCGCCACGAGCGCCGGCACGAACGCGTCCAGAGCGCTCAGGAAGGCGCGCGCGGCGACCGGGTCCTGCCGGTGACCGACGAGATCGCCGCCCCAGACGTCGAAGAAGGTGAAGGCGTGCTCGCTCGCCAGCGCCGCCAGGGCGCGGGCCTGGCCGGCCACCGCAGCGCTGCCAGTGCCCGCCCGCACGCGCCCCACGCCCAGGTCACCGGCCACGGCCCGGTCACGCGCGAGGTCGCCGACATCGGCCAGCGTCAACCCGGCCGCCTCCGCCGCGGCGATGGGCGCCGATGCGCGTGCGCGTCGCGCCCGCCGCTGGAGGGCACCGCCGGCCGCCGTCGGCGGCATCCGCAGGGCCGTTAGGTACGCCGCGGGGTAGGCGTTGGCGAGCCGCGCCCCGCCGGCCGCGGCGCCGTCGTGGAAGAGGCTGCCGCGCGCCAACAGGGCGCGGAGCGTGGGACCGGGCCAGGGCCCGTAGTGCCGGCCCATGGCACGCGCCGCGTTGCGGCCAGTGAGGAGCGTCGTCTGCCCGGTGGCTGACTGCGGCAACCCCGGCAGACCGAGGCGCGCATCGAGCGCCGCCGTCACCCGCGCGGCATCGGACCGTGTCCGCCACGCCGGTGCGGTCCAGTCGCAGCCTGTCAGGGTCCGGAGCCCCGGCCACGGCGCCGCCAGTGGGTTGTGCGCCGGGTCGCCGTCGCCCAAACCGAGCCCGTCGAGGAAGACGAACAGCAGCCGCGCCACGCGCGTCGTCTAGGTGCCCACGCCGACCGCGGCCTTGACCCGCGCCAAGGTGGACGTGGCGCGCGAGCGCGCCGCGTCGGCGCCCTGGGCCAGGATCCGGTCCAGCTCGGCCGGGTCGCCCATGAGCGCCTCGAAACGCTCGCGGATCGGGGTCACGGCCTCGAGCACGGCCTCCAGCACGCTCTTCTTGAGGTCGCCGTAGCCACGTCCGACGAAGCGCTCTGCGACGACCGTGTCCTCCTCACCCTGGAGCGAAGCGAGGATCGCGATCAGGTTGCGTACGCCGGGGCTGGCGTGCTCGGGACGGAACTCGCGTCCCGAGTCGGTGACGGCCGACATGATCGTCTTCTTGAGCACCTTGGGATCGTCGAGCAGGCCGATGGCGTGACCGGGCCGCTCCGCCGCCAGGCTCTTGCTCATCTTGACGGTTGGATCGTCGAGACCCATGACGCGGGCGCCGCTCGTCGGGATGACGGCCTTGGGCAAGACGAAGGTGTCGCCGAACAAGCGGTTGAAGCGGATCGCGATGTCGCGCGTGAGCTCCACGTGCTGCACCTGGTCCTCGCCGACGGGCACCTCGTCGGCGTCGTACAGCAGGATGTCGGCAGCCTGAAGGACCGGGTAGGTGAGCAACCCGGCGCCCACCGAGTCGCGCCCCTCGGCCTTGGCCTTGAACTGCGTCATGCGGTAGAGCCACCCCAGCGGCGTGGTGCACATCAGGATCCAGCTGCACTCGGCGTGCTCGGGGACGTGTGACTGGAGGAACACCACGTTGCGTTCGGGGTCGAGCCCGCAGGCGAAGTAGAGCGCGGCCACGGCTCGCGAGCGGTGACGCAGGTCGGCCGGATCGACGGCCTCCGGCACCGTCAGGGCGTGCAGGTCGACCACGCAGAACAGCGCGTCCTGCTGGTCCTGGCGAGCCACCCATTGGCGCAGCGCACCCAGGTAGTTGCCGAGGTGCAGGGCGTCGGTCGGCTGCATGCCCGAGAGCACCCGCGGGCGCGTCGAGGTCGGGGCCGCGGCGTTCGCCGCGGCAGTCGAGGGTTCGGTCATGCGGCGGAGTCTACCGCGGCAGCGGCCGTAGCACCCGCAAGCTGCTGCCGCCCAGCACGAGCACCTCGGGCGCCGTCTCGGTCGCGGCGAGGTCGAGCAGGTCCTGGTAGCGTCCGGGCTCGAGGCCGAGCGCGCGCGCGTCGAGCTCGACCGTGCCCGCAGCCAGGTTCGCCACCACCAGGATGCGCTCGTCGTCGTACGCGCGCCAGAAGGCGAGCTGCGACCCGGCGAGGCCCTCGACCAACTCCAGGTCGCCGCCGCGGAGCGCGGGCGAGGCGGCGCGCAAGGCGATCAGGCGCTGGTACCAGGGCAGCAGTGCCGCCTCGTCGAATCGTTGGGCGACAACGCTCACCGCCGGGTCCTGCGTCGATAGCGGCCGCCACGGGTCGACCGGGCTGAAGCCGCCGCCCTCGTCGGCGCTCCAACGCATGGGCGTGCGCTTGTCGATGTCGTGCTCGCTCGGACCGTTGGGCAGGCCGATCTCCTCGCCGTAGTAGAGGAACGGCGTCCCCGGCATCGTGAGCAGCAGGCCGGCGGCCAAGCGCATGCGGCCCGTGTCGCGCCGCAACGGGCTGAGCAGCGTCGCGGGACGGAGCTGGTCGTGGTTGGCGAGGAAGATGCCACGCCGCGCACCGGCCGGGTACAGGTCCTCGTCGAGCTGGAGCTGCGCGCGTAGGTTGATGGCGCTGCGGTTCTGCACCGCGGCGATCAGCTCGCGCCACAGCGGGTAGTTGAACGACATGTCGAGGCCGGCCTCGCGGTGGTACGCGGCGATCGCCGGCGTGGCCGTCCAGGTCTCGCCCACGATGAAGGCGCCGGGATGACGCGCCCGTAGCGCTGCGTTGAAGTCGCGCACCCAGGCGTAGTTCTCAGGCGCGTTCGTGATGAGGCCATCAGCCGACTCGACCACGTGCGTGATCGCGTCGACACGGAAGCCGTCGACGCCGAGGTCGAGCCAGAACGCGGCCACGTCGAGCATCGCCTCGGTCACGGCGGGGTTGCGGTGGTTGAGGTCGGGCATGCCTCCCTCGAACAACCCCAGGTAGTAGCTACCGTCGCCGGCCGGGTGCCAGGCCGGCCCGCCGCCGGTGCCGCGCCAATCGAGCCGCTCGTCCGACCACACGTAGTACGCACGGTAGGCGGGGTCGCCTGCGAGCGCGCGCTGGAACCAGGCATGCTGGCTCGAGGAGTGGTTGACGACCAGATCGAGCACCACCCGCAGGCCACGGGCGTGCGCGGCATCGAGGAAGGCCAGGAAGTCCGCCATGCTGCCGTAGTCGGGGTTGATGGCGCGGTAATCGACCACGTCGTAGCCGTGGTACGTGGGGCTGGGATGGATCGGCATCAGCCACAGGCCGTCGGCACCGAGCGCTTGGACGTGGTCGAGGCGGGAGGTGAGGCCGCGCAGGTCGCCCATCCCGTCGCCGCTGGCGTCGGCGAAGCTGCGCACGAAGACCTGGTAGTAGACGCCATCGCCGGGATCGCTCCGCCAGCGCTCGGCCGGCGGCGCGGACGTCCAAGGCGCGGCCTGGTCGACCAACGGCGGCGCTGCCGCGACGACGCCCAGCGCGAAGGCCAGCAGGAGCAGCAACCCATGGCGTGCCCAGAACCCACCAGTCGGCATCATTCTCCCACCTCCGAGGTGGTCACCAAGGGACCGCCCGGCCAACGCCGATCGACCCAGGCCAGGGGCGCGGTCGGCTCCCCGTCGACGCGCATCTCCCAATGCAGGTGCGGACCCGTGGAGAGCCCGGTGCTGCCCACGTAGCCGATCACCTGGCCGCGCTCCACGACGTCGCCGACGGCGACCGCCAGGGCGGACTGGTGGAAGTAGAGGCTGGTGACGCCGAAGCCGTGGTCGAGCACCACCAGGCCGCCCTTGATCGGGTACATGCCCGCCACCAGCACCACGCCCTCGTTCGTGGCCAAGATCGGCGTTCCAGTCGGAGCGGCGATGTCGGTGCCGAGGTGGTAGCTGACGGCGCCGCCGGGCGCGTAACGGCGGGGCAAGCCGAAGGCCGAGGTGTGGCGACCCTCCAGCGGCAGCAGGAAGGGCTTCGCCCAGCGCGGTTCGGGACCGACCGCGTCGAAGGCCCGTGCCAGCGTGGCCGCCTCCAGTGCACGCCCCTCGGGGGTGACGAGGGCGAGCGTGCTCGCCGCCACGCGGAGTTCCTGCACGGGATTGGGGTTCGCCTCGACGAGGACGCTCGCGCGAAACTCGTGCCTCTCGCCGAGCTCGTCGATCAGCACCGCTCGCAGCGAGCGCTCGCCCGGCGACGCCCGCAGCGGCAGCGCTGCGAGGGCGTCGAGCCGTTGCTCGCCATGGAACGCCGGCAGCCGCTCGCCGTCGAGTTCGACGAAGGCCTCGAGCACCCGCGCCGCGGGCTCGCTCGCGTTCTCGTGTGCCCACGTCAGGTGCACGGCGAGCGCGTCGCCGACCGTGAGCCTCTCCGCGACCTGGAGCCTCGGCTCGGGGGGCCACAACCCGCTGACGAGCCGCTCCAGTCGGCCCACGCGCCCTCTCGCGTCTTCGGCCTCGATCTCGAGCAGCCACGTGCCCGCCTCGGCCAGGAGGGAGACGCGCAGGTCCTGGGTGACCTCTTCGACCAGCGTCTCGGCGTAGCGCACGCGCACGGTCGCAGGCGTGTCGACCGACACGAACACGTCCAGCGGCCGTCCAACCAGACCCCGCTCGGGCGCTTCGACGTACAGCTGCGGCGGCTCGCCACGCGGCACCGCCGAGCCCATCCCGATCGCGACGAACGCCCCCAGCGCCAGGCCCGTGGCCACGAGCACCATCACGCGCAATGGGGCACCGCTCGGCCCGAGCAGGGCCCGCCAGGGCGTGCGCATCTCAGGACGCATCCTCACCCAGGCGCAAGCTCGTCACGAACGGCAGGTTGCGATAGCGGTGGTCGATGTCGAGGCCGTAGCCGTACACGTACGCGTCCTCGATCTCGAAGCCGAGGTAGTGGATCGGCACCTCGACCAGCCGCCGCGCCGGCTTCGACAGCAGCGACGCGACCCGCACGGAGAGCGGACCCCGCCCCTGTAGGTACCCCAGCAGGTACTGCATCGTCAGACCGGTGTCGATGATGTCCTCGACCAGCAGGACGTGCTTGCCCTTGAGCGATTGGTCGAGGTCCTTCACCAACCGCACCTCGCCCGAGGTCTCGGTGCGCGAACCGTAACTGGACACCGACAGGAAGTCCAGGGTGAGCGGCCGTTGGATGGCCCGCATCAGGTCGGCGGTGAAGGGGAAGGCGCCGTTGAGCACGCAGATCAGATGGAGCGGCTCGGTGCCGTAATCGTCGCTGATGCGTTGACCGAGGTCGCGAATGCGCGCCGCGATCGCCTCGCGCGTGATCTGCACGGGACCGGGACCGGGAGTGAAGAACGGTGCGCTCATCGCGGGGACGCCTTCCGCCGCGGGCGAGCGCGCCCAGGGCGGGCGGAGGCTGCCAGGCGGCCACTCGGAGTATACCGAAGGCGCTCGACCTCGTCGGGGGCCAGCTCGCGCCACTCGCCCAGGGCGAGGTCACCGAGCGCGAGCGCGCCCACCTGCGTTCGCAGGAGCCGTTCGACCGGCGCACCCACCGCGGCGAACATGCGTCTCACTTGCCGCTTGCGGCCCTCGCGCAGCACCAGCACCGCGCCGCCTGGCGCCGGACGGGCCTGCATGGCACGCGCAGGGCCATCGTCGAGCAGCACACCCTGACGCAGTCGCGCCAGCGCCCCAGCTGCGACGGTGCCGCCGCGGCACCAGACGCGGTAGGTCTTGGTGTGACCGTAGCGGGGGTGGGTGAGCAACAGCGTCAGCTCGCCATCGGTGGTGAGCAGCAGCAAGCCTTCGGAGTCGCGGTCGAGCCGCCCCACCGGATGCAGCCCTGGCACCCGCGGCACGAACTCGAACACCGTCGCACGGCCGCGCTCGTCGGCCGCGCTCGTGACCACGCCCGCGGGCTTGTGCAGCGCGAAGGTGCGCGCCGGCGAGGGCGCCTCGATGACGTGCCCGTCGACGCGTACCTCGTCGCCGGGGCCGACGCGATCGCCGATCTGCGCGCGTCTCCCGGCGATGCTGACCCGGTGGGCCCGGACCAACGCCTCGGCCGCCCGACGGCTCGCCACCCCGGCGCGCGCCAACCACTTCTGGACCCGCTCGCCTCGCTCCACGCCAGCAGGATACGCGGCCACCGGGGTCGGCGGGGCAGCACCCCAGGCGTGGGTCGGCGGCGCAGCACGCGGGGCGTGGGTCGGCGGGCGCCGCCACCCTCGTGGTAGCGTCGCGGCCATGCTGCACACCATCCACGAACGCTTTGCGACGTTGCTGGTCGGGTACTGCACGGAGGTGCGCCCGGGCGACGTCGTGTCGGTCAACGTCGGCAGCGAGGCGCTGCCGCTGGCGCGAGCGCTCACGCGCACGGTCCTCGAAGCCGGCGGCCGTCCGCTGCTGCGCATCACGTATCCCCAGTACGAGGCCGACCTGGTCGCCCTCGCCAGCGACGCCTACCTGGCGGCAGAGCCGGTGGTGGAGCTCGAGGAGATCCGACGAACCGACGTGTTCATCCGCGTCGACGCGCCGCACGACCTGCGAGCCCTGCAACGGGCCGACAAGCAGCGCATCGCGCGCCTGGTCAAGCACCGCCAGCCGGTTCAGGAGCACCGCGTGGCGCACACGCGCTGGGTCGGCTCGCTCTACCCCACCACCGCAGCGGCGGTCGCTGCCGGCATGGGTCTCGACGACTTCGAGACCTTCGTGTTCGGCGCGATGTACCTGGACGAGGACGATCCACTCGTGCACTGGCGGGCGCTGCGCGAGCTGCAGGCCAGCCTGATCGAGCGCCTCGCCCGGGCGCGCACGCTACGCGTGGTCAAGGACGGCACCGACCTGACGCTGAGCGTGGCGGAGCGCACCTGGATCAACTCCGACGGCAAGCGCAACATGCCCTCGGGCGAGGTCTTCACCAGCCCGCTCGAGGACTCCGCCAACGGGACCGTCCACTTCGACCTTCCCAGCAGCGTCGGCGGCACCTTGGTGAGCGGCGTGCGGCTCCGCTTCGAGCAGGGCGTGGTGGTCGAGGCGTCGGCAGAGCAGGGCGAGGACCTGCTGCTCGCGCAGCTCGACGTGGACCCTGGGGCGCGGCGGCTCGGCGAGGTCGGCATCGGTACCAACGCCAAGATCCAACGCCCCATCCAGCACACGCTCTTCGACGAGAAGATCGGCGGCACGCTGCACCTGGCGTTGGGTCGCTCCTACCGCGAGAGCGGCGGCACGAACGAGAGCAGCATCCACTGGGACCTCATCACCGACCTGCGCCAGGGCGGGCGCATCGAACTCGACGGCGAAGCTTTCCAGCTTGACGGCCAGTTCGTCTGACCCGCAGGCGGCGCGCCCGAGCACGAACGCGCCCGAGCACGCGGCTCGCCCTTGCGCGCTGGACCGTGGCTGCGCCGGGGCTTGCGCGAGGCGCTGACGTTCGGCTAGACTCTATGCTTGCGCAAGGCGCGCACGGTGGCTGCGCTACCAGGGCCGCGCCACGCGCTACCCGCCACCTGAGCGGGCGCCGCGCCGAAGTGGCGGAATTGGTAGACGCGCACGATTCAGGGTCGTGTGTCCGCGAGGACGTGTGGGTTCAAGTCCCACCTTCGGCACCAGCCAGCGCCCCGGGCTTTCGAGCCCGGGGCGCTTGCTCGTACCTGTGGCTGCCTCGTCGCTGGCCTCGCCGGCGACGGTCAGGGCGACACCTCAACGCTCGGCCACCGCCTCGAGCTGCGACAGCGCGCCCAGATCGGAGAGCGCCTCGGCCACCTCGGCCAACAGCGCCAATCGGTTGGCGCGGACCTCGGCGTCGTCGACCATCACCAAGACACCCTCGAAGAACGCATCCAGCGGCGCCTTCAAGCGCACCACCTCGGCCACGGCCGCGTCGAGGTCGGTCAGCGTCGCATTGGGTCCCCGCCCCAGGTCCCACGGAGCCAGCTGCTTACGCGCACTCGCCATCAGGCGTTCGACGCCGCGCCGCGCCTGCGGCAGGGCGTCGTGCAGGGGCGCCTCGACGGGATCGCGGAACAGCCCCGGGCGCACGTTCAGCGCCGCGTCGGCCTGCTTCGCGAGATTGGCGGCGCGCTTATGGAGCGTGAGCAGATCGGCGAAACCGGGTAGCGACAACAGCGCTTGCAACAGGTGCGCGCGGCGCGCGGCACCGATCACGGAGCGCGAGCCTTGGACGGCCGCCCGCACGACCATGGCCGGTAGGTCCTCGTCGGCCAACAGGCCTGCCACGCGATCCCACAGGTAGGCCTCGACGGCAGCGACGACCTCGGCTTCTGCCAGCGGCGCCGTGAAACTGCCCGCGACCGCCTCCACCACCTTCTTGAGCGGCACCCGCCAGCCCTGCGAGGTGAGCGTGCGCAGCGCACCGAGCGAGGCGCGCCGCACCCCGAACGGGTCGGCCGAGCCGCTCGGCCGGCGCCCGATGGCGAAGAACCCCACCACCGTGTCGAGGCGGTCCGCCACCGACAACAGCGCGCCCACGCGGGTCGTTGGCAGGCCGGCACCGGGGCCGCGCGGCAGCACGCCGTCCTCCAACGCGACCGCCACCGACTCGGGCAAGCCCTCCGCCCGCGCGAAGGCGCACCCCATCGTCCCCTCCAACTCGGGCAGCTCGTAGACCATCTGCGTGGCGAGATCGGCCCGGAACAGCGGCAGCGCCTGCTTGAGCGTAGCGGCCTCCTCCTTGCTGGCACCGAGCAGGTCGGCCAGCCGGCGGGTGGCCTTGGCCACGCGAGCCACCTTGTCGGCCATGGAGCCGAGCTCCTTGTGGAAGGCGATGCCCGCCAGGGCCCAGGCGTGCTGCGCGAGCGTCTCGCGCCGGTCGGCGTCCCAGAAGAAGCGCGCGTCGTCGAGCCGGCCGCGCAGCACCTGCTCGTAGCCCGCGCGGACCACCGAGTCGTCCGGCACGCGGTTGTTCGAGATCGCAACGAACGCGTTCGCCAGACCTCCGTTGTCGCGGCGGGTCGGGAAGAAGCGTTGGTGGTGGATCATCACCGTCGAGAGCACGGCCTCGGGCAGATCCAGGAACGCCGCGTCGAAGCTGCCGAGGATGGCGCTGGGCGATTCCACCAGATCGGTCACCTCGGCCTCGAGCAGGGCGTCGCGCTGGAGCTCGAGCCCTGCCGCGGCCGCCGCCGCGCAGGCAGCATCGATCACCGCCTCGCGCCGCACGGCGCGGTCGGCGACGACATCGGCGGCCGCGAGCGCGTCGGGGTAGTCGAGCGCGTGCTGCAACTCGACGGCGTGCGGATGCAGGAAGCGATGCCCGCGGGTGGCGCGACCCGCCTCGAGACCGGTCAGGCTGAGCGGCAGGACCTGGTCGTCGAGGAGCGCGACCAACCAAGCGAGCGGGCGCACGAAGGCGAGATCGTGCGACCCCCAGCGCATCTTTCGCGGCGCTGGCAGATCGCGCACCACGCCCGCGAGCAACGCCGGCAGCAGCTCGGCGACGTCCTCCCCTCCCACCTCACGACGCGCGAAGACGTAGCTGCCGCGCTCCGTCTCTTCGACGCGCAACGCCGACGGTTCGACGCCGCTGGCGCGAGCGAAGCCGATCGCGGCCTTGGTGGGCGTGCCGCCTTCGTCGAAGGCGGCACTGGCGGCAGGACCACGCCGCACCTCCTCACGCTGCGCGCTGCGGCTCCCCACGTCGAACACCAGCACGGCCAAGCGACGGGGCGTGGCGAACGACCGCAGCGCACCGTGGCGTATGCCGGCCGACGCCAGGCGCTGACCCATCAGCGCCGGCAGGGCCGTCTCGACCTGCGCGACGTACCAGCTCGGAAGTTCCTCGGTCCCGATCTCGAACAACAGCGTCGGCATCATGCCTCCTCGCTGGCGGAGGCGGAAGCGCTCAAGCGCGGCATCAGGTACGCGGCCGCGCAGGCCTCGGTGAGCCTCCGCACGCGCTGCACGTACCCCTGGCGCTCGGTGTGCGAGAGCACGCCACGCGCGTCGAGGAGGTTGAAGGCGTGCGAGCAGCGCAGGGCGAACTCGTAGGCTGGGTGCACCAGCTCCAGTCCCAGCAGCCGGTTCGTTTCCCCCTCGAAGCGCTCGAAGAGCAGGCGCTGCAACTCGGCATCGACGTGCTCGAAGTTGTAGCGGCAGTGCTGACGCTCGAAGTCGGCGCGCAACTCACCCATCCTGACGCCCTGCGCTACCTCCACGTCGAAAGCGTGCTCGACCCCCTGGAGGTACATCGCCAGGCGCTCGAGCCCGTAGGTGAGCTCGACCGACACCGGCGCGCAGTCGATGCCGCCAACCTGCTGGAAGTAGGTGAACTGGGTGATCTCCATCCCGTCCATCCACACCTCCCAACCGAGCCCCCAGGCGCCCAGGGTGGGCGACTCCCAGTTGTCCTCGACGAAGCGCAGGTCGTGCGCTCCGGGGTCGATGCCGAGGGGGTAGAGCGACGCCAGGTAGGTCTCTTGGATATTCGCCGGCGAGGGCTTCAACACCACCTGGTACTGGTAGTAGTACTGGAAGCGGTACGGGTTGTCGCCGTAGCGCCCATCGGCGGGACGGCGGCTGGGTGCGATACCGGCCACCCGCCACGGCTCGGGGCCGAGCGCTCGCAAGAAGGTGGTCGGATAGAAGGTGCCGGCCCCGACCTCGGTGTCGTGCGGCGGTGCGATCACGCAGCCTCGCTCGGCCCAGAACCGGTCGAGCGCCATCGTCACGTCTTGGAATCGCATGGGGGTCCTCCCAGGGGTGGGCGGCGCCGAGGCGCGGGCGCGCGTGCTGGACGGAACTGTTACGCATCCCCTACCCAGTTCACCGTCAACCGCGTACTATAGCACCATGCGGCCGATCATCACGAAGCCCGTTCCAGACGTTATTCACGCCTACCCCCCGGGGGCGGGAGGCGGGGCCGGCCGCAGCCAGCGGCGGTCGAAGGCATCGCGATGAACCGCTACGACGACCGCGCCCGCCTCGTCTTCCACTTCGCCCGCGAGGAAGGCTCGAAGCTGGGCCACGCCATGATCGGGCCGGAGCACCTGCTGCTGGGGTTGATGCGCGAAGGGGGCAACGCCTCGAAGGTGCTGGTCGAGTTCGGGGCCAGCCTCGATGGGTTCCGTCGCCAGGTCGAGGAGATGGTTGGGCGCGGCGACGGCCTGCCACGCAACGAGACCGCCGCCATCACGCCACGGGCGCGGCGTGTGATGGAGCTCGCCGGCAGCGAAGCGCGCAGCCTGGGAAGCAACGTCATCGCCACCGAGCACATCCTGCTCGGCATCATCCGCGAGGGTGACGGCGTCGCCTACCGCATCCTGCAGCAGTTGACCCGCGACGTCGACACCGTCCGTTGGCGGGTGCTGGCGGCCTCGGACCCGAAGCAAGCCCAGGAGACGGTCAACACACCGTTCCTGGACGAGTACGCGCGCGACCTCACCAAGGATGCCCGCGACGGCAAGCTCGACCCGGTCATCGGCCGCACCGAGGAGATCCGCCGGGTGATCCAGATCCTCTCGCGGCGGAACAAGAACAATCCCGTCCTGATCGGCGAGCCGGGGGTCGGCAAGACGGCCATCGTCGAGGGCTTGGCGCAGTCGATCGTGGACGGGCGCGTGCCACCGAACCTGGCTGACGTTCGCGTCCTCTCGATCGACCTCTCCAACATCGTCGCCGGCACCAAGTACCGGGGCGAGTTCGAGGAGCGGCTGCGGCAGGTGATCGAGGAGTTGCGCGCGGCCAAGGTGGTGGCCTTCATCGACGAGCTCCACCCCCTGGTCGGTGCGGGTGGCGCCGAGGGAACGCTGGACGCGGCGAACATCCTCAAGCCGCCGCTCTCGCGCGGCGAAGTGCAGGTGATCGGCGCCACCACCACCGGCGAGTACCACCGCTACGTCGAGAAGGACGCGGCCTTGGAGCGCCGTTTCCAACCGGTGATCGTACTCGAGCCCAGTCCGGAGGAATCGCTCGAGATCCTTCACGGGCTGCGCGAGAAGTACGAGTCGCACCACGGCGTGGTGATTCCCGAAGCGATCCTGGAGTTGTCCGTGCGCTTCGGCGAGCGCAGCCTGCCGGGCCGGAACTTCCCCGACAAGGCCATCGATCTGATCGACGAGGCCGCCTCGCGCACCCGCCTGAACAAGTCGCTCGGTTTCCCCGTGGTGGAGGGCGCCGACGGCACCCCGATCGTGTCGCGCGAAGACGTCGAAGCGGTGGTGAACAGTTGGGGTGGGGTGTACGTCGACGATCAGGACGCCGAGAAGCTGGCGCACATCGAGGAGAACCTGCGGCGTGCGGTGGTCGGCCAGGACAAGGCCATCCGGGCCCTGGCCGCTGCCTTGCGCCGGGCCCGGGTGGGCCTCGGCGGGCGCACGCGCGTCTCCGCCTCGTTCCTGTTCGTCGGCCCGTCCGGCGTGGGCAAGACCTTCCTCGCCAAGCAGTTGGCGCTGGAGCTGTTCGGCAGCGAGCGGGCGCTGGTTCGGCTCGACATGTCGGAGTACCAGGAGGCGCACACCATCAGCAAGCTGATCGGCGCGCCGCCGGGCTACGTCGGCCACGAGCAGGGCGGCCGCCTGACCGAGGCGGTGCGGCGCCAACCGTTCACGGTGGTCCTCCTCGACGAGATCGAGAAGGCCCATCCAGACATCTACAACACCTTCTTGCAGGTTCTCGACGACGGTCGCCTCACCGACGGCCTGGGCCGCACGGTCGACTTCCGCCGCGTCATCCTGATCATGACCTCCAACACCGGCTTCAACCGCGGCCCCGGGGTCGGCTTCCAACCGAGCGAGCAACGCGACGTCGACACGCCGCTCAAGTCGCTCTTCGCACCCGAGTTCCTCGACCGCCTCGACGAGGTGATCGCTTTCGAGCGGTTCGACAAGGCCGCCATCGTGCACATCACCAACCAGATGCTCGAGGACATCCGGGTCGAGCTGGCCAGCCGCGAGGTGGATATCAGCTTCGGTCCCGAGGTGGCGGCGTTCCTGGTCGAGCGCCTGCCGGCCGGTGAGAGCGCGCGCCCGCTCCGGGCGGTCCTGCGCGAGTACGTCGAGGACCCGCTGTCGCTCGAACTGCTCGAGCGCGGAGGCGACGAGCCCATCCTGGTGACCGTCGACGACGGCAAGGTCGTGTTCGCCCGACCCGTCCCGATCGCTTGACGCGGGCGTCCCACGAGGCATCCCCGGAGGCTATGCTGGCGCGCATGGAGCCGGCCACGGCCGCGAGGTCGCCCGCACGCATGTCGAGGGGGGTGCCGTGGCGAAGGTGAGTCGCGCGTACGCCTGTCGCGAGTGCGGGGCGCGCTCGCCAGCGCCGTTGGGGCGCTGCCCGCGCTGCGGCAGCTGGGGCTCGCTCGAGGCCCAGGCCACGCCCGCGCCACCTGCGGGCGCGCCGAGCGAACCGCTGCACGAACTGGCGCTCGAGGACGTCGATGCGCTCCAGCTCGAGCGCGTCTCGAGCGGATCGAGCGAGGTCGACCGGGTCCTGGGCGGCGGCTGGGTGGCCGGCAGCGCGCTGCTGCTCGCAGGCGAGCCCGGTGTCGGCAAGTCGACGCTGCTGCTGCAACTCGCCGACGCCTCGGCCGGTGCCGGCCGGAGCACCATCTACGTGGCGGGCGAGGAGTCGCCCGGCCAGGTCAAGCTGCGCGCCGGCCGCCTCGGCATCGGCGCCTACCTCCGCGTCACGCGCGAGACCGACGCCTCCCGCCTGGCCGCGTACCTGCGCGCCGCTGCGCCCGCGCTGGCGATCGTCGACTCGATACAGACCCTCGCCAGCGAGGACGGGCCAGCTGCGGGTTCGCCCAGCATGGTGCGCGACGCCACCGCCCTGCTCACGCGAGCGGCGAAGGAGTCCGGGGCCACGCTCGTGCTGATCGGGCACGTCACGAAGCACGGCGCGATCGCCGGCCCCAAGCTGATCGAGCACGTCGTCGACGCCACCTTCGCGCTCGAGTCCGCCGCCGGCCTGCGGGTGCTGCGCTCCCTCAAGAACCGCTTCGGTCCCACCGGCGAGGTGGGCGTGTTCGAGATGGCCGCCGACGGCCTCCGCCCGGTGGCCAACCCGAGCGCCGCCTTCCTGGCGGAGCGGCCGCTGGGCGTGCCAGGATCGGTGGTCGCGGCGGTGCTCGAGGGCCAGCGGCCGATGCTGGTGGAAGTGCAGGCCTTGGCCTCCAAGAGCCCCTACCCCAGCCCGCGTCGGGTCGTGCAGGGCCTCGACACGCGCCGCGTCGACGTGGTGCTGGCCGTGCTCGAGCGCCGCTTGGGGCTGCCGCTCGAGGGCCTGGACGTCTACGTGAACGTCGCAGGCGGGCTGCGCGTGACCGATCCCGGCGCCGACCTGGCGGTGGCGGTCGCGGTCGTGTCGGCCGTCACGAACCGCACCGTGCCTGACGCGACCGCCATGGTCGGCGAGGTCGGCCTGGCAGGCGAGTTGCGGCAGGTGGCGCAGTTCGAGCGGCGCGCGCGCGAGGCGTCGCGTGCCGAGCACCCGCGCCTGATCGGCCCGCCGCAGCGCGGCGGCAGCGCCAGCGATAGCGATCAGCACGTCGCGGTCCGGACCGTGCGCGCCGCCCTCGATGCCCTGTGGGGGGCGGCGTGAGCCGCGAGCGCTCGAGCGACGGCAGCGACCGGGCCACGCGCGCGCCGTCGGCGGACCATCGCAGCCCCTCCCTGACCGGTCTCATCATCCGGGTCCCGCTCTCGGCCGTGGGCGCCGTGCTCGGCTTGGGCTGGGGCAGTTGGTGGCTCGACCTCGGTTGGCTCACGGGACCCAACACGCTGCTGTACATGAGCGTGCTGGGGCTCCTGATCGGCTACCTGGTCAGCGGGCGCATCGCCGAACGCTGGGGGCGGCACCTCGAGCGCCTGCTCCAACGCGCGGCCGCCGCACCGCCGGACGTGGTGCTCGCTGCCGGCATCGGTGCCACCCTCGCCTTGCTGGTGACCGTGCTGCTCAACAACGTGCTGGCTGGCGTGCCGGGCTTCACCTGGTACTGGTCGCTGTTGATCGCGGTGGTGCTCGTCACCGCGGTGTCGTGGTTCTTCGTGACCAACCGCCACTACTTCAGCGTCAGCCGGGTGCTGGGGGCGAACGGCGACGACGCTCAGGCTGGCACCGCCCAGGAGAAGGTCGTCGACACCTCGGCCATCATCGACGGACGCCTGGTCGACGTGGTGGAGGCGAACTTCCTCGACGGGCAGCTGCTGGTGCCGCAGTTCGTGCTGGCCGAGCTGCAGCGCATCGCTGACGCCGACGATCCGCTGCGGCGCCAACGCGGACGCCGCGGCCTCGAGGTGCTCGACCGCCTGGTGCAGCAGGCCCACGTGCCGACCGAGGTGATCCGTGACGAGGGCGACACCGGCGCGGTGGACGAGCGCCTGATCCAGGTGTGCCTGCGGCGCCGCGCCGACCTCGTCACCACCGACTACAACCTCAACCGGGTCGCGGCCCTACAAGGCGTGCGCGTGCTGAACCTGAACCAACTCGCGAACGCCCTGAAGGCCGCGTTCCTGCCGGGCGAGCGGCTGTCGTTGACGATCGCCAAGGTCGGCCGCGAGGCCGGCCAGGGGCTCGCCTACCTCGAGGACGGGACGATGGTCGTGGTCGAGGACGCGGCCGACATGGTCGGCCGCACCGTCGACGCGCAGGTCACGTCGAGCCTGCAGACCAACATGGGACGGATGCTGTTCGCCCGCCTGGGCAGCGACGACGAGGCAGACCACGCCGTCCGTGCCACCGGCGCTTGACGCCGCGCTGGGCGACGCGTACGCTGCCAACGGCGCGGTGCGCGGGGCCTTAGCTCAGCTGGGAGAGCGCTCGCTTTGCAAGCGAGAGGTCGCGGGTTCGAATCCCGCAGGCTCCACCACTCCCCTTCGCGCCGCGATCCTCCATCGCACACGTCAACGGCTGCATGGGCACGGTGCGGCGTCCTCGACGTGTGCGACTGCCGTCGTGGC